>JBLNAU010000428.1:0-10818 GCA_050259515.1 Syntrophothermus sp. | reverse complement strand
CCCTCGGTTAATACCTTCACGATCGCATCCTGCAGCCGGGCAAGTTCCTCCATCGTCAGCGAGGCGGCTGAGCGGCGCGGGTCGATTCCGGCCATCCACATGCTTTCGTCGGCATCCCGGTTGCCCAGCCCGGCCAGGATGCGCTGATTCAAGAGAACGCTTTTGAGCACGCCGCGCCGCTTTGAGAGCTGGCGGGCAAGCACTTCGGGAGTAAAGTCCGGGTCGAGCGCTTCGGGGCCGAGGGATTTTAAGTCGAGCCGTTCCGCCAGGACCTCCGAGGATCCGAGCGCGGCGCGGGCATATCCCAGTTTATCGACCAGGCGCAGATCCTCCTCCCGGTCCAGATGCCAGACGATCAGGGTCTCCGGTAGACGAGGCTGGGCGACCGGCACAAGGGCCAATGTCCCCCATAACGCAAAATGGACGGCGAGCACCAGATCGCCTGAGAGAGGCAGCAGAATATACTTTGCCCGCCGCTGCGAATCGAGAAATACGCGGCCGGTAAGCAGAGTCGTAAACTCTTCCACAGACGGGAACCGCACAGCAGCGGGTGATATTACCTCCGTGGTGTGAATCGTCCGCCCCACCATGGCATCACGCAGGTCGCGTACGATGATCTCAACTTCAGGCACTTCAGCCATGGTCGATTCTTTTTGTATGACGTCGCGTTGAGGGTGTGACTAAAAGAGGGATACCAGATTCCATATACCTGTACATCACAAAATAAAACCCTGCAAAGGTTTACCTGTCAGGTGACCGGCTCCCTTTCCTTCCAGATCGTAAAATTCTTCAGCACCGATCCACCCAGGAACTCACGCACGATCGAAGTCTGCGGGATGAGGCTGATATCCAGCGGCAGGAACCACTCCAGGAAGGCCAGCAGGCGCTTGGCTTCGATGTACTCGGGCGTCCCATGCTGGACCTGCCGCAGCAGAGGCTCGGCAAAGGGCTTGAGCGCGGCGAGCTCATACGCCAGGGCGGAGTTGAACATCACATCGGCATTTTCCTGGTAGGGGAAGATATGCCGCTTCTCCCCACGCCGGACCGATTCCCAGTTGCCGATGGTCTGGGCCGCGCTGTAGCCGCGTTCGCGCGCGTCTCGCACAATGCGGCGGATGAGGCGCGTGTCGGTGGTGGAGACGCGGTTGTGGCGGTCCAGGTTCAGCTGGGTCAGCGCGGAGACGTAGATGCGGTAGGCTTCCCCGCTGATGCTGGTCGGGATGAGGCGCGGGTCCATGCCGTGGATTCCTTCCAGGATGATCGGCTGTCCGTTCTTCAGGCGGATCACCTCCCCGTCCTCCCGCATCCCGGTCTTGAAGTTATAGCGCGGCAGCTGCACTTCCTGCCCTTTGATCAAAAGCTGCAAATGCTCGGCCAGCAGCGGAAGGTCCAGGGCTTCGATGGCTTCAAAATCCGGCTTGCCATCCTCCCCTAAAGGCGTTTTATCGCGGTCGAGAAAATAGTTGTCCAGCTCCAGAGGAAAAGGTGAGATGCCCAGCGCCAGCAGCTGGACGGTCAGCCGCCGGGAAGTGGTCGTTTTTCCCGCCGAGGATGGACCTGCGATCAGGATGATCCGCGAGCGGTCGAGCTGGTCGCCGATCTGGTTGGCAATGCGTGCCAGGTGGTTCTCATGGAAGGCCTCCGAAACCAGGACGATCTGGTCGCTGCGGCCGCTCTCGATCGCGTCGTTGAGCGAGCCGACATTGTCGATCCCCAGCTTTGCCAGCCAGTCCCCGTACTGCAGGAACGCGCCCAGCAGCTTGGGATATTCCGGCATGGGCAGGATTTCCTTCGGGTTGTGTCGGCGCGGGTAGCGCAGGGTGAAGCCGGCCTCCACATTCATCAAATCGAACCAGCGCAAATAGCCCGTGGATGGGACCATATAGCCATGGTGGTAGCCCATGCGGTCGCCCAGCTGGTATAAGGTCAGGTAATCCTTCCTGCGATGCTTGAGTAGATTGACCTTGTCGTCATAGCCGCGCTCACGGAAGTATTCCACCGCCTCCTGCAGGGGAACCTGCTTGCGCACAAAGGGCACATTTGCATTCACGAGATCGCGCATGTGCTTTTTTAACGCCTCCAGCTCGGCATCAGAAAGCGGAAGCCGGCCGGAGACCTGGCAATAAAAACCGCCTGAGGCAACCGAGTGGTCGACAAACAGATTGGCCTCGGGATACAGGTCGGCAAACGCCATTTCAAGCAGGAAGGTCAGGGAGCGGCGGTAAATGCGCGCTCCATCCGGCATGGACATGGTGACCGGCGTCACGCGCGAATCCATGTCGATCGGGAAGGTCAGCTCACGCAGGTTGCCGTTGATGATCGCGGCCACCACCGGAGCGGGCAGATCCAATGTGGAGAGAAAGCCCTCCACCTTTTCGCCGCGCGGACCTGATAAAACGCGCCCATCAGGGAGATGTATCTCAACGGATGAGCGCGGTGAAACAAGGCTGAATTTTTCGGTCATGATTCTCTTTCATTTCCAGATGTTCTTGCGAGCAGGGCGGCAAACGGACGCAGCAATCCAGGCGTTTCGCGGCACTCGCACTTCATAAGGGTTAACGAGGACACACCTGGTGCTAGTACAGGTGTTGCTTCGCGAAGAACGCTCGCAAGGGATGGACCTGCGAACAGATGCATCTTTGACATTACGAAACTGGGATTTTCTCGAGTAATTTTTCGGGCCTGTGGGCAAACTCTTCCAGGGGAATGTCTTTGTTTGTAAGGGCCATCAATGTTTCCGTCAAAACTTTGTTCACGGGCGTGGGTACATTGCATTTCTCGCCGGCACGGACCACCTCGCCATGCAAATATTCCACTTCGCTCTTGCCGCGCCCCGAGTGCAGGTCAATATGGAAAGAGGGCATCTTTGCCCCGCGTCCTGCACCGGCCGCGCGGGCCAGGAAGGGCTTGGACAACCACAGCGGCAGCTTCGTGGCGTACGCCAGCGCCCGCACCGGGGTGCCCGGCAAATCGACGACCTTGAGTCCCTGGGCTTCCATCACGGCCAGGCATTCGCGCAGCATGGCGATCTCCAGCCTGTATAAATCCTTATTGGAGAACACCTCGCCTGCCGTCATATCCAGAATGGCGGAGGTGGGGTTGGCGAGCAGGTTGGTCAGCATTTTGGACCATTTCATGCTGGCGGCGGCTTCGAACAGTTTCGAATTGAGGAATGCCCGGTCGAGCGCGCTGTTCAACCTCTCAGAGAGTGGATGGCCCCTGGCAACTCCCACACCGCGCAGTTTCTCCAGGACAATGTCCCCCGCACCGCGCCGGCCAATGGCGCTGGTCACCGTGCCGTAGATCACTTTGTCGCTGCCAAGAGCTTTGGCGATGGCAGGTTCATTCGAGACTCCGTTCGAGAGACACAGAACCGGCGGCATTTTATCCGCATAGGGTTTCATCCCTTCCAGCGCGGCCCGGGTGTCGAAGGATTTCAACGCAAACAGGGCTACATCAAAGGGCCCGTACCGAAGCGCATCGTCCAGGGACGAAACGATCTGGAAATTGGGAGGCGTCACTCGAAAAGCTTCGTTCGTTTTGCGGCGCTTGTCCAGCGTCAGGTCCAGCCGCAGGCCGCGGGCGTGCAGCTCGTCCACCACCGCCGGATGCTCCACAAAGACGACCTGATGCCCGGCGAGGGCCAGGCTGCCGCCGATATAGGTGCCGATCGCTCCCGCCCCAAAGGAAAGCACCTTCAACTTACCGTTCAAAGTATTGGACAGTTCGGAAAGGGCCATGGGAGGTCAGGCTTTCAGGAACTTCAAATGGGCGCGATCGTTCAGTGTATCGATCAGCCAGCGATGCTGGTGGGGATAATAGATCACGCGCGCAAAGGATGTATTCTCAAAGCGAAAACGAACGCCCGAGGGATCCACGTGCGGGGCGATCCCAACCACAGCGTGCATAAGCTGGTTCAAGAAACCACCGTGGGAGACGACCAGATATTTTCCCGGGGGCCGGCGCAGAAATTCCTGCAGGGCCTGCCCGGCGCGCAGAAACAGGGCCCAGTCCCCCTCCCCTTCTCCGCCAATGGCGTCATAAGGTGTGACGTATGGAGGCTGGGGCAGCTTCATAACTTCCTCCATGGTCAGCCCCTCCATCTGCCCAATGTGCCGCTCCATCAGGATCGGGTTGAACTCAATCTGCACTCCCTCCAGATAAGAGGTGACGATCTCGGCTGTCTCCCGGGCCCGGGTCAGGGTGCTGGTAATTACCGTATCGAACTTTACATCCTCCTGTTTCCAGCGCTCTGCCAGAGCACGCGCCTGGGCGCGTCCCTTGTCAGTCAGAGGATAGTTGGACTGTCCCTGCCAGCGTGATTCAACATTGCCAACCGATTCAGCGTGACGAAGAAATACGAATCGATATACAGGTTTGTCGGAAGGGCTCACTTTTCAAGGTCCTTTTTCAACAGATATACAGGTCTGCGCTTTACTTCCTGGAAGATATAACCGACATAAATGCCGATAAATCCAAGCAGGATCATGATCATCCCGCTGACGATCAGAATGACGAACATCAGCGAGCTCCAGCCCGGCGCAAGGTTCGACGTCCTGCCTGTCACCCAGAACGAGAGCACATAGATCATCTCAAGTGCGGCCAGGCAGAAAAAAGTGATGCCTGCGCTCAAGCCAATATAGAGCGGCACCAGCGAGAACGAGAAGATGGCGTCCATGGCCAGGCGGAACATCTTGCGCAGGGAATATTTTGACTCGCCTGCCACGCGCCGGGTCTCGTGATACGGCAGGATGGCGCTGCGATATCCCATCCAGGCGATCATCCCGCGCAGGAAACGGTGGTATTCGGGCATGGACTTGAGCGCCTCCACCACCTGGCGGCTCATGCCTCGAAAATCAGCCGCGCCGGCGGTCATCCGGGTGCCGCTGATGCGGTTGATGAGTGAGTAAAAGCCGGAAGAGGTCGCTTTTTTGAACGAAAAGGATTCATCCTCTTCGATGCGCTGTGCTTGAACGATGTCGTATCCCTGCTCAAACAGCGCGATCATCTGGGGAATCATCTCGGGCGGATGCTGGCCATCTGCATCCAGGGTAATGACAAAGTCACCCGCGGAGGCATCCAGCCCGGCCGTCAGGGCAGCCTGGTGGCCGAAATTGCGGGATAAAGTTAGAACGGTAATGCATTCATCCTGGCGGGCGAGAACCGCCAGGGACTCAGGCGTTCCATCGGAGGAGCCGTCATCTACAAGGAAAACATGGAATTTATACGGAAGCCGCTGGATGACTTCGCGTATCTGCCCATAGGTATGCTCCACAACCCCCGCTTCGTTATAGACCGGAATGATGAGATCGATAGTTTTTTCAGGATCGTTCAGGGACATCGAATTTACCGCTTTTGCATTCATAACCAAACCTTGCGGATTGAAGGGTAAATTTACAATGCCAATTCAGGTATGAATGCGGTGCTTTTTAATTCTACCACGCCCCCCCGTACTGCCGGGATCGGTTACAATCGGACGCCGTGCCGGTCTGCCAGGATGGAAAGCGTACGGGTCACTTCGGCTCGCATTTGCTCCCGGTTCCAGCCAAGGTAGTTGGCGAAGATCAGGGCCAGCTCATCGAGCATTTCACGGGTCACGCGCCCGGTCATGCCCAGATTGGAGCGGCGGAGCAGGAAATCGTCCAGGTGCAGGATCTTTTCGTGATGGATCAGGAAGTTGATCTCACGGCGGGAATACTCCGGCAGGGTCCGCAGGATCTGGTCGGTGCCGCCGTTCATAAATGTGGCGATCGCCTCCGCCCGGGTCCCATAGCGCTTGAACAGATTCTCAAGACGCTCGCGGGTGACGCCCGTCCAGGCAGACAGGCTTTCGATCTGGCGCCGCAGATCCCCCGCATTAGTGGGATACCCCCGTCCACCGCCGATCGGCAGGGATTTCGTGTCCCGGGTCCGGGTCAGGTCCAGGTAGGCCAGCGCCTTGTTGGTGACCTGCTCGGCAAAGGCCCGGAAGGAGGTCCATTTGCCGCCCACCAGCGAATAGATCGGAAAGCGCAGGTTCGTCCAATCGCCGCTCAGCACTTCAATGCTGTGATCGCGCGAGATCTGCCCCGCATTCTTGGCACTGGAGCGCGGCAGCGGCCGAACTCCCGAGTATTGGAAGACAATGTCCGAGCGGGTCAGCTCAATGCCGGGGAAGACGCGTTTGACAATTTCCAGGAAATAATCGATCTCCTCATCCGTGCAGCGCGCCTCATCGGGGTTTTCCACCGGGATATCCGAAGTGCCGATCAGGATGCGATCGAACAGCGGAAGAATCAATACGATACGGCCGTCCTCATTTTCAAAGAAAAACTCGTGATCGCCGATCGTCTTGCGAAGCTCATCATGACGGATCACAAGGTGTGACCCCTTTGTGCCGCCAATAAATCCGCTCGAAAAACCCAGCTTGCGATTTGTAAAATCAATCCATGGGCCGGCAGCATTGATGACGAGCCGGGGCTTTACCTCATAGGTCTGATCGGTGAGCTCATCACGAAGGAGAAGCGTGTCTTCACTGGTCCCGATCATGCTGACATAATTGAGCGCCCGCGCGTTCTGGTTCTCAGCTTCCGCATCCAGCAGGGCTTCGATGGCCAGCCTTTCCGGCTGCTGGATCAGGCCGTCGTAGTAGACAGCCGTGTTGACGATCTGGGGATTGAGAGGCCGCCATTTTTCCAGCGACTTCCTGCGTGAAAGGAACTGGTGTTTCGGGACCATGCGCTCCGCACCCTGGGCACCGGTATAGGCATCGTACATCATCAGGCCAAGCTTGATGACCCACGCTCCGCGCTCGGAGGGTTTATCCAGCATCTTCAGGAACTTCAGCGGCGCGTTCAGCAGACCCGAGGCGCGCTTAAAAATGGGGATCACGGTGGGAAGCGGCTTGACCAGATGCGGTGCGTTCTGAATGAGCCGGTTGCGCTCCTGGACGGCCTCGCGTACCAGGCGGAACTCGCCGTTCTCCAGGTAGCGGATGCCGCCGTGCGCCATGTGCGAAGAGGCCGAGCTGGCTCCAGAACAAAAATCCGCCCGCTCCACGAGCAGAACATCCACGCCGTTGAGAGCCAGGTCGCGGAAAGTGCCGATGCCGTTGATCCCCCCGCCGATCACCAGCACCGATACATCAGGGTTTTGTTTTAAAGAAAAAAGAATATCACTGCGATCCATAAGCTTTTGAGAGGCAGCCCAGGTCTTTCATCTAACCCGATCAAACCAGCGATTGTTTTCCAGCCTGAGTATAACTTCTTTTACCGTGTGCCGCACAACCATTCGCTGACCTGTGGATTTCAATACGGAATTCCAATCTATTCCAGATCATGCCCATTGGCGGGCGCCGGCAAGGAACGCCTTCCCGCTCATGGATTTTTTCCCGGCCGGCTGCACCTCTTCCAGGACGAGAATGCCGCCGCGCGCGCCGACCGCGGGCTGGTCCCGGACGATCAGCCTCTGCCCCACTGCAGCCTCTCCCGCCTCCACACGCGCCCGATGGACCTTTAATAAAGTCCCGTCGAGATCCACGAACGCGCCCGGCCAGGGATTGAAGGCCCGCACACGCCGTTCCAGGGCTTCCACATCTTGCGTAAAGTCAAGACGGCCCTCCTCCTTCTTGATCATGGGTGCGTAGGTCATGCCCTCCTCAGGCTGGGGAGTCGGCGTCAGCTTTCCGGACAGGTACTCGGGAAGAGTCCCGATGAGCAGGTCCGCGCCCAGGTGCGAGAGCTTTTCGAAGGCAGAGCCGGCTGTTTCCTCCCGCGTGAGGCGAATGGATTGTTTGCTCAACATCGGCCCCGTATCCAGTCCCACATCCATCAACATGATCGTGACACCAGTCTCCTGATCCCCATGCAGGATCGCAGCATGGATCGGCGCCGCTCCACGCCAGCGCGGCAGCAGAGATGCATGGACATTGATGCAGCCAAAACGCGGCAGATCCAAAACCTCCCTGCGCAGGATCTGGCCAAACGCTGCCACAACGATCAGGTCCGGGTTCCAGGTACGTAGCTGCTCCATCGCTTCCGGCTGGCGCAGCTTCTCCGGCTGAATGACAGGAATTCCTAATTCGATGGCAAGCGTCCTGACAGGCGGAGCCTTAAGCTCGCGTCCACGACCCGAAGCGCGGTCCGGCTGGGTGACGACACCCACAACATCATAGGAAGTAGCCAGGGCTTGCAGGGTGGGCAGTGAAAAATCAGGGGATCCCATGAAAACAATGGTGGTCATGCGGGCATTGTACTAGCATTGCGATTTTGTAATGTGATTGCATTCCGGTTTAATTGGTTGTAAAATAACCGAAATCCAAACCCAAATTTAATCCGGAGGAAACCATGGACGAACAACCTGTAATGGACGTTACCAGTGATGACAAGCTCTGGGCAGCATTGAGCTACGTGTTTGCGCCACTGATTGGAATTATTGTGTTGTTGATGCAGGATAAGAAAACCAGGCCCTTTATCAGGTTCCATGCTGTGCAGTCTATTGCAGTCAGCGTTGTGTTCTGGATCCTGGCGACCGTTGTCACAACCGTAACTCTTGGTTTCGGTGGGCTGTGCGTGCCGCTTGTGTGGCTGGTTTTCCTCTACTGGGGATACAAGGCCTACCAGGGCGAAATGATCAATATTCCATTTGTGACAAACTTAATCAAAAATCAAGGCTGGGCATAAGACATAAGCAGTAAAATAATGGGCTACATTCGTAGCCCATTATTTTTTCATCAAATGCATGGAGGCACACATGGATATCGAAAAATCCTTTAGCTACCCGTTCGAGGACCCACAGTGGGTCTCGAAATTGGGGTTGGGGGCCGTCATCTCACTGGTCCCAATTCTCAACTTTGCCATGACCGGCTATATGATCGGTATTGTTCGCAACTTAATGAACGATGCGCAGGAACCTCTTCCCACCTGGGACGACCTTGGCACAAAATTTATGGATGGACTGATGCTGGTCCTGGCAGGCCTTGTCTATGCGCTGCCAGTCATCGTTCTTTCCTGTCTGCCGCTGGGCCTGATGATCATACCTGCCATCCTGTCTGGCAATAATGATACGCAGGGGATCTCGAACACAATGACAGGCGTGGGAGGAGTTTTGTTTGCAGGCATGATGTGCCTGTTCGTGGTCTATGGCCTTGTCCTTTCCGTGATCTTTCCGGCAATCTATGTGCTCTATGCGCGGGAAGGGACATTTGCCTCCTGCTTCAAATTTCGTGAAATCTTCGATATGATCGGCAAGAATACAGGGGCGTTTTTTACCGCCTGGGGCATGAGCCTCGTGGCGGGCCTGGTTGTTGGTCTGGTCGCAGGGGGTGTAAGCTCGGTCCTGGGTTTGATCCCGTGTGTTGGCTGGATCGCCTCGATCGCGATCACCCTTGCCATCGGCGTATACATCTCAATGATCTATGCTCACCTGTTCGGCCAGTTCGCCCAGCAGACTTTCGGACAACAACCGCTGCTCACAGCCGACCAGCCTGTATAAATTCCACCAGCCAAATTTTAAGCCTGCGGGATTGCTCCCGCAGGCTTATTTATTATCCGTCAGCTTGTCTTTACGGCCCCCAACGAGGCTGATAATCACAGTAATCGTTGTTGGTTAGCCTGCGCAGGTCGCTCCCATCAGTGCGGATGATGTAGATCTCACAGCCATGGTCATCGCCGGGATGATCGAAGTAGGCAGTAAAAACCACCCACTTTCCATCCGGTGAAAATGCCGGCCCCTGGCTGTTCCCACCGCTGGGAGTCAACTGGCGGGCGTTTGAGCCATCGGCGGTCATAATGTAAACCTCGCGATTCCAGGCCTCGCCGGAATAAGTGACAATGGATTGTCCATCCGCTGACCAGTCACTGCGGCCGCGAATGGATGGCAGATTGGTGATCCGGGTTAGTTGGCGTCCCTGTAAATTCGTTGTATAGAGCTGGGTTGTTCCATCCCTTTCGGAGGCGAAGAGCAGTCTCTTTCCATCCGGCGACCAGGTGGGATCCCAACCGGATAACATCGGGATATTACCCTCGTTCTCCCCATTTGAATCCATGAGCATGATCTGGACGGCATTCGTCCTCGGATTGCTGCGTGTGAATACAATTCGCTTCCCATCCGGTGAGAACTCGGGGCCGGTATTGACGCCGATCCGGTTCGTCAGGCGATCCACGCTCCCATCGGCGAGATCGAGCTTGTAGATCTCATACACATTCTGTTCACGAAATGCAGCATAGAGGACGCTCTGTCCATCCGGTGAAAGGGAGGGATAAAAATGCTGAATGCTATCCTCTGTCGTCAACCTTCGATAGCCCGTCCCATCGGCGTTCATGATACAGACCTGGTTCATGGCCGTAACCTTGAAGACCTGGCAGGTAAAAACGATATGGCCTGCCGGCTGATCGGATGAGGAGGGAGAGGGAACAGATGTGGCTGCAGAGCCGGGATTCGCAGGATTGGTTGTCGGCGAAGCAATGGGAGTAAAACCACTAAATACAGGAGACGTAGGCGTCACTTCCCCCCCGACCGGAGAGGAATATCCGGATGGCGTGGATGCCTGCAGCGTGGCAAACAGGTCAGCGTCGGGCGTGGCAGGGGCTGAGAACAAGCTGCAACCCAGGAGAAAAAACAGCGCGGCTGTCAGCCAGAGCAGATTATTTTTTTTCAGGATCCAGTTCAATTGATTCAAGATCGAATTCCTCACCCGATAATATTTTGGCACCATAACTGCCGCAGTAGGGGCAGTGGATTTTTCCATCGACCGGCTGGTACTTGCCGAAGCAAGCCATGCACTGTACCTCTGCCTTCTTTAAACGGAAGTAAAGCTGCGCATGTTCCGCAGGGGTGCCC
>JBLNAU010000427.1:0-2893 GCA_050259515.1 Syntrophothermus sp. | reverse complement strand
CTCGCCAGTCCGCGGGCGCGCGCATCCAGCCAGGCGTTACCCTTTTCTGCCGTGGCTGGAATCCCGTCACCACAATAATGGCTGGGATGGTCTGCGTACCACCATACTCCCATGTCAATATTCAGGTCACGCAGATGTTGGAGCCTGCCGAGCGGCAATCCCTCCCCATCGGATGGCATGGCAGCGCGGTTGACCAGGTCCGGTTTGATCGCCAGGATCGCGCTGGTCTCCTGCTCGCCGGCATGGCCGTCCACCGTCGTCTCCCAGAGGGCTTGAACTGCGGCTTCATCTTCAGGGTTGTATGTTCGTTCGGCAACATAGACAACATAATCCCGCGGGCTCGCCAGCTGGATCTGTGCAAAGTAATGGATCAGGTTATCGTTGCCTCCATGGGCATTGACGATCACAATTTTCTTTAATCCATTCCGGGCAATCTCACGGCAGGTATTCTCGAGCAGACGTATCATGAGCTCGGGATCGATACCGATACAACCGGGATAATGGCGCGCTTCCAGGATCTGGGTAAAGATGTAATCGGGGAAGACCATTGCCGGCTCCAATGCCGCGGCCCGATTGCAAAGCTCGCGTCCGATGAACATATCGGTGGCAAGAGGCAGGTGATGCCCATGCCTTTCGATGCATGACAGGGGAAGCAGGCACACTCCCTCCGATTTTTGAACCGCTTCCTCAAAGAGATCGCCTGTTAATTCGTCCCAGCGCATACCTGACTCCTTTCCAGTTTATCCGCCTGGTTTGATCGAACCGATCGCCAGGAATGAAAAGATCAATACATCCTGCCAGAAGTGGATGAACCAGGCCCACCAAAGCCCGCGCGTCTCCAGCATCGACTTGCCCAGGAACCAACCGAGAAACCCGGCCATGAGCACGCCAATGACGCCATAGGGGATACCATAAAAATGTCCCAGACCGAAATAGGCTGCCATCAACAAAAGGGATTGCTGCTTGCCAACGACCTCCTCCAGAACCGATAGAAAGGATGCCTTATACGTCATCTCCTCATTGAAGGCATTCAAAGCTGCCGCAAGCAGGATAGCCGGAAGAAACGGCCCAACACGGATCATTGATTCCAATGACGGACGACCGGCGATGGCAAGAAATACCAGTGTGCCCAGGCTGAGGATCAGGGCGAAGTTGCGACCCAGTTTATTCCAGCGCTCCCCCTCTTTGATCCCCAGCCATTTGACAGGCTCTGCTGGAGCAGCCGTATCGCCTTTGACAAGAAAAAAGGCACTGGCACGTCTTTTCATAATGAACAGCAGACCGATGATCGCCAGGGTCACCAGCAGACGCAGCGACTGCTCGGCAAGCATATACACGCTGAACGACGGGTGGTTCAACCTTAATTGATAAAAAGGCAGCTGATCCACCCGGGTGTAAACACACCACTCTACAACCACCAAAACCAGTCCCAAAATAAAGAAGGAACGCAGCTGGCGAACGGCGCTCCATACCAGGGTGAGCGCCAGGCCAGCCAGGAAAACGAGCCCAGCGATCACTGCTCCCAGGTTTTCGGATACTTGATATTTGAAGACCTCCTGCAGAATGATTTTCGGCAGGAGCGATGCAAGCAGCAGAAAGGTCCAGGCAGTGAAGAGGGGTACTTTGGGTCTGGCAGCCATGAGACGTCCTTGATGTATGAAGTAATGGCTATTTTAGCATCCCTGAGGGGTGGCAGTGAAATTTGTAATTGGTTATCTTGTACTTTTCCTTGCCAGGATGAAACAACTCATCACGCTCAATACAAGCAACCATCCAGACGGGCACAACGGATTAGCTTTACCGGTTGGTGCTACGGTCAGGGTTGGAACAGGAGTAGCACTGGGTGGAGGAGTCACTGAAGCGGTCGGTAGCGGAATAGCCGTGCTGGTGCTTGTAACTGCCACTGTAGGCAACACAGGTTCTGTACCGCGAATGGAAACATAACTGAGCAGAACACGCGACCGGGCCGAAGTGGTGTCATCTCCCAGAAAGAGGAAGTTCGGTGTTTCGTATGGGTCGGGAAAGCCTTCGAACGCGCCGTAGTCGCGCACAGGTCCGGTGAGAAGCGGCTGTGAATTTCCCGTTAAGGTATATGTATCTCCAGCGATCGTTAGCTGATAGGCTGTCACACCGGTGTCCGTCCCGAATGGGACGCTCTCCCCGTGTGTGAACAGGCCCCCGGTACGATCGTCGCTCTGCACCCAGATCTCATTCTCCCAAAAGGAGATCTCAATGCCCTTCGCCTCTTGATCCAGGAGAATCACACTAAATCCAGACCGGTTGTTTTTTGTATGGCTTTCATTCTCCAGCTTTAGTGTGAAATTCAATTGAAAACCTGACGCACGATCCAAAACCGGGAAATCTGCTGTTGTGGCTTGACTGGAGACCCATCCGGCATAGGTATCCCTTCCGGATGAGCCGCTATCCAGAACGGTGGTGCCATCCGAATAGGCAAGCGAGGCAGCACCGGGCGGGAAATCCGTAAAGTCCAT
Source organism: Syntrophothermus sp. (assembly GCA_050259515.1). Lineage (GTDB taxonomy): Bacteria > Chloroflexota > Anaerolineae > Anaerolineales > Villigracilaceae > Defluviilinea. The sequence continues at coordinate 401 of JBLNAU010000427.1, read as the reverse complement.
TAACGTCTCACTGGGAATGGACCCCGAGGACGCGTCGTAAAGGACCAGCGTTTTTCCAGCGGTCAATGCTGCAGCCTGAGCGGGTTTGAGAGAATTGGGATGCAAAAGACCTCCCAGCATCGAGAGGAGCAACAAGGTGGGAAACAGGATTCCTTTTTTCATTCCCGGTTAAGCATCTCCAACAAACCGGTAGGATAGAGAATGGACTTTCCCTGACCGAATTCATGAAGGCTTTTCCAAATCGCCCGGAATTCCTGTCCCCCATCCTCCTTCCCAACGATCTCGGGCTGTTCATACAGCGCAGACTCTTTTAGGGTTCCATCATAAATCAGGATAATCTCATGACTTCGCTTTCCATTAAAGCGAAAAATATTTTCCACTGCCCCCAGATACTTCAGGCT
>JBLNAU010000426.1:0-3688 GCA_050259515.1 Syntrophothermus sp. | reverse complement strand
GCAGTCTTTTTCAGACCCGATCACGATCCTCCGGCGCCGCTCCGTTTGTTTTACGCGTAATAATCGGCTCGACTTCCAAAACTTTAATCTTTCGGAGGAAATTTCCCATGCCTACACCGTTTGTATCCAAACGTGCCCCTATTTATGCTGACGTTCCCAATGAGAAATGGAACGACTGGCGCTGGCAGTTAAGCCACCGCCTGAATTCGGCTGAAGAAATCGAGAAGGTCCTTCCGCTGACCGACTCGGAAAGAAAAGCGCTCAACACCAGCGGACTGTTCCGCGTCGACATCACCCCCTATTTCATCTCGCTGGTCGATCCGGACGATCCGGATGACCCGATCCGCAAGCAGATCATTCCCCGGGCGGAGGAGATGCAATCCTTCACCGCGATGATGGAGGACTCCCTGGCGGAGGACCGCCACTCCCCGGTGCCTGGGCTTGTCCATCGCTATCCCGACCGGGTGCTGATGCTTGTGACAACCCAGTGTGCCTCCTACTGCCGCTACTGCACCCGCTCGCGCATCGTCGGCGACCCGGGCCAGACCTTCAACCGCCACGATTTCGAGATGCAGATCGAATACCTCAAGCGCACTCCCCAGGTGCGGGATGTGCTTCTTTCGGGGGGTGACCCGCTTGTGCTGGCGCCCAAGATCCTGGAGGAGCTGCTGACCCGCCTGCGCGAGATCCCACATATCGAGATCGTCCGCATTGGCTCGCGCGTCCCGGTCTTTATGCCCATGCGCGTCACCCAGGATTTGTGTGATATGCTGGCCCGCTTCCATCCGCTCTGGCTGAACATCCATGTCAACCACTCGAATGAAATTTCGCTGGAACTGGAACAGGCCTGTGACCGTCTTACTAGAGCAGGTATTCCACTTGGAAACCAGTCTGTACTTCTGGCAGGTGTGAACGACAACGTTCACATCCAGCGCAAGCTCGTACAGGATCTGGTTCGCATTCGTGTGCGCCCATACTATCTCTATCAATGCGACCTGGTTGAGGGCGCCGGCCACTTCCGCACCCCGGTTGCAAAGGGGATCGAGATCATGGAAGGTCTGCGTGGGCATACCTCCGGATATGCCGTGCCGCAGTATATCGTCGACGCTCCCGGCGGAGGCGGCAAGATTCCCGTCATGCCCAATTACCTGCTGAGCATGTCGGATCATAAAATCATTTTGCGCAACTTGGACGGACCTGTCGCGACCTACGAAGAGCCCACTGACTATCTTCCCAGCGATGCAGCCAAGTTCAAGGGCGAAAAACGGCCGGAGCCGGGGCAGGAAGGCGTGCATGGCCTGCTCGAAGGCAAAGAGATGTTCATCAAGCCGGAAGGTTTTGACGAGGTCCATGAGCGGCATGGCATCCAGCATCGCCTGAAGGATGAAAAGAAATGGCAGCCGCTGGGCATAGGAGATGGCTCCTCCAAACCAAGCGAATAATCAAACAACCAAGGAGAATAGCATGAAAAAAACCATGATGCAGGCCCTTCTCACCGCAGTCTTAATCCTGACCCTGCTGGCTGCGTGTGCCCCCGCGCCAGCCCCCACCCCGGACACGGATCAGATCAACAGTCAGATTGCCACATCCGTTGCACTGACCGTGGCCTCCCAAAACCTGGATACTGCCGAGGCACAGCCTGTGGCGACTGAGACCCCAATTCCCACAGCGACCCAGGTGCCTGTCGACACCCCCACGGCTGTAGCCCCGCTGGATACGCCAACAGCCGTCCAGCTGCCCACCATTCCCCCCTCCAGCGGCAGCGGCGGAGGCAGCACCGTAACGAAGAAGGAATATTCGTGCGAGGCCATCAATCGCAAGCCTCGTGACAACACGGTCTTCAAACGTGGCGATAATTTCGACATCAAGTGGACGATCGTCAATAACGGCACCAAGTCGTTGCGAGCCGGGCTGGATCTCAAATTCAGCAACGGCGATAAATTGATGGCAGACAGGGTCGTTGAGCTGCCTGCCTTGGATCCAGGCGATGAATACGAGGTCAATTTCGATGCGGTCGCTCCTGACAAGGTAGGGAACTACGTCATGGTTTATCTTGTCGAAGGCGGATTGTGTTATCCATACACTTCGATCAACGTTGAAAAATAACGGATAGCTTGCCTCCCGATCCTTTTCGGGTGTGAAAGAGGTCATATGTCAACACGTAAAACAAAGCTCCTGTACCTTTTGACAGCGATTGCATTTGTTATGGCCTGCGCACCGGCAGCGCTGACGCCTTATCCCACTGCAGACCCGAATGAGATCAACACCATCATCGCGCAGACGGCAAATGCCGCCTCCACCCAGACAGCCGCGGCGCTGCCAACATTCACCTTCACTCCGTCTTCTACACCGACGGTCCCCACCCCTACCGAATCGCCGACAGCTACGTCCACGGTGATATTCATTCTTTCAACACCGACGAGGATTGTCGTGCCCACTTTTACATCCATCAGCAGCGGCGGGAGCGGGGGTGGCGGTGGAAGTGGCAGCGGTGGAGGAGGCAGCAGTTCTGATAATTTTGCCTGCCAGATCCGGAGTGTTAGCCCGGCCAATGGCTCCTCCATGAACCCGAACACCGATTTCGATGGCACCTGGAGTGTCAAGAACATCGGTGTAAAGACCTGGGATCGAAACAGCGTTGATTTTGTTTACGACAGTGGAAGCAAAATTCACAAGGTGGCAGGCTACGATCTAAAGTCGAATGTCAAGCCAGGCGAAACCATTGATCTGGGCGTTGATATGGTCGCACCCAAGAATTCAGGCAACTACACCACCACCTGGGTGCTGCGGGTTGGACAGAAGGACTTTTGCAAGATGAGTCTTACGATCAATGTAAAGTAAAATATCTCGATGATCAAAAAAGCGGCAACCATAATGGCTGCCGCTTTTTTGATTTTGCAAATAAGGTTTACTGGGGAGTCTGATTCCGATTCCGCAGTGCGAAGAAACCAACTCCAACCGGAACCAGGATGAGGAGCAGGGACAGGCACAGCAGGACGAACCCGGCCGTCGGTGGAAAGGTTTGGGGCGCAGTGACGCCATTGCGGGTCACATCGAAAGGTGTGCCGGTTGCGATCAGTCCACCGAACACACAGGTAAACAGGCTGATACAGCCACATACGAAGGTGGTAATGATCGTGAGGGCGATTCCAAGGGTTCTGTTTTGCATCTTCAATGCTCCTTTAGGTAGGATGATTTTAACTTCGTAATTTCGCGCCTACTTCATACTCCAGACGTTTCACGATTTTATTACGGATCGCGGCGGCCTCTGCATCTGTCATGGTCCTGTCAGATTGGTAGGTCAGACTGTACGCCAGTGACTTCTTGCCTGAACCGATCTGACCACCGCGATACACATCGAACAGGCGGACCTGGGTCACGGTCTTTCCGCCCGTTTGCCGGATGAGGCTTTCGACGCGCTCCGCCGGAACTGCCTCGTCCACGATCACGGCAATATCCTCCAGGACCGGAGGCACATCCGCCACGGGTGTGATGCCATAGGCGGGAGTCGCCTTCCGCAGCTTGTCCAGGTCGAACTCAGCCACCACGATGGGCGCAGTACCGAACTCGTACTTTTCCCTGGTCAATGGATGCAGCTCACCGAAAACGCCTACAACCTGTCCATTGAGCTTGACCTGTGCGGCTTTGCCCGGGTGCAGGTAGCTGACTGAGTCGACGGCAGCATAGC
>JBLNAU010000425.1:0-6846 GCA_050259515.1 Syntrophothermus sp. | reverse complement strand
AGACCATTTGTGCTATACTTTGCCGAGTGCCGCTTAATTTACTTTGCTTTCGGTTTGAAGCCCTGCCTTCAAATTCATAGGAACATTAAAGTTATTTAGGGAACAAGCGGTAAAAACATGCCACTTAAAACGCCCCCCACTCCATCCAAATCAAGCGGGAAGCCAGCCGGCAAGCCCGGGCTCCCAGCCGCGTCGGTGCGGGGAAAAAGCAAGCCTGCGCCCCCGAAGAAAAAGACGCCGGTTCCCGTCCAGCCGGAAGTCCCCTCAGTACGCTGGTGGGAAACTCTGAGCGACGAGCGCAAGCTGGATATTGTCGGCATCATCATGGCGCTGGTGGGACTGGCAACCACCCTGATCCTGTTCTCAGCACAACAAAGCCAGTTTACCGGAACCATGCTGCTCTACCTGCGCCAGGCCATTGGCTGGGGCGTTTATATCCTACCCATCGGCATGATCATCATGGGGTTCTGGCTCATCCTCCGGCGTATTGAAAAGCTGCCCCGGCTCTCGCTGGAGAGATTCATCGGATTGATCCTGCTGTTCCTCTGGCTGCTCAGCGGGATGCAGTCCATCATTCCGCCTGCAATGAGGGAGCAGGCCGCGTTGGATGGCATCGGCGGGGGTTCGGTGGGCAATCTCTTTGCCTCCTTTCTCTATAACGCATTCGGCACCTTGGGAGTGGCTGTCATCCTGATGGCCTGGCTGCTCCTGACGATCACAATGATCTTCAATGTTTCCGTGCAGGACCTTTTCACTTGGGTCCCTCCGCTGGCTGTCGTCATCAAGCGATGGCTTGGGACCAGCCTGCCAACCCGGGCTACCCGTGCACCTGCTCCCATCAAAACGGAAGTTTCGTCCAATGGGTTCACTCCATTGAACCGGCCCAAGCCGGTCGTTGCCCATGAAATCCCGGGCAAACCGGTTACCTCTGTGAGATCGGTGGAAACCGTGATCCAGTGGCAGTTGCCGGATATCAAGCAGATCCTCACTTCTGGTTCAGCACCCTCGGTCAATGATGAGTTCATCGAGCAGCGGGGCCGCCTCATCCAGGAAACCCTGGCTTCCTTCGGCGCACCCGTTCAGGTGGTGGAGATCAACCGCGGACCGACGATCACTCAATTTGGCGTGGAGCCGCTCTTCGTCGAGACCCGAACCGGCCGGACCAAGGTGCGTGTCAACAAAATCGCCTCCCTGGCCGACGATCTGGCGCTCGCCCTCGCTGCGCCTCGCATCCGTATCCAGGCACCCGTACCGGGTCACAGCTATGTGGGGATCGAGGTTCCCAACGACGAGATGACCCTGGTGGCACTGCGTGACATCCTGGAGAGCGACAGTTTTCAGCGCAATAAGAACACCCTCCGGATGGCGCTTGGCAAGGATGTGACCGGGCACCCGATCGCCACCTCCCTGGAAAGTATGCCTCATCTGCTGATCGCCGGTACGACCGGCTCCGGTAAATCGGTGTGTGTCAATTCGATCCTGACCAGTTTCCTGATGTTCAACTCGCCGGATGATCTCCGGCTGATCCTGGTGGATCCCAAGCGTGTGGAGCTGACCGGTTATAACGGCATCCCGCATCTGCTCTCGCCGGTGGTTGTCGAGATCGACCGGGTCATCGGTGCACTGCAATGGATGACGCGCGAAATGGACAAGCGCTACCACATGTTCGCGCAGGTCGGCTCGCGCAATATTGCCGACTACAACACCAAGATGAAACTGCAGGGAGGCAAGAAGCTTCCATTCCTTGTGATCGTGATCGACGAGCTGGCGGACCTGATGCTGGTTGCTCCGGGTGAGACCGAACAGACGATCACCCGCCTTGCCCAGCTTGCGCGCGCCACCGGCATCCACATGATTTTAGCCACCCAGCGCCCGTCGGTGGATGTGGTGACCGGTTTGATCAAGGCCAACTTCCCGGCTCGTATTGCTTTTGCGGTCGCCTCGAATACGGACAGCCGCGTGATCCTGGACCAGCCCGGTGCCGAGCGGCTGCTCGGGCGCGGGGACATGCTCTTCCAGGCTCCGGATGCTCCCTCAGCAGCCCGCCTTCAGGGTGTGTTTGTCTCCGATCAGGAGATCCAGAACCTGGTGGAATTTTGGCGCTCTCAAGTGGGCGCTGCGAATCCCTACGCCGCGCCGGGAGCTCCGGTGGATATCCCACGCTCGGATATCCCTCTCAAGCAAAGCGAAATGTTCGAGGATATGAGCCCGGCCGACTCGAACAGCGACCCTCTGCTGCCCGAAGCCATCGACCTCGTCCGCCGGGAGGGGCGCGCCTCCGTATCCATGCTGCAGCGCCGGATGAGGATCGGCTATACCCGCGCGGCCCGCATCGTGGACATGATGGAGGACAAGGGCATTGTCGGTCCATCCGAGGGCACCACCCAGATCAGGCAGATCCTGGATTATGGGCCGACCGCACCCCCAAAGGATGATGGGGCATGACGCAACGAAAGGGTCGGCAGCTGCCGGCCCTTTCGTTTACAGACCTTATCTTTATTTGATATAATTTTCCTCGCGCCTCGGTAGTTCAATGGACAGAACAAGGCACTCCTAAGGCTTAGATGTAGGTTCGATTCCTACCCGGGGCACCACATGATTCTTATACATCTCTAACGCTATTGCTCTTGCAAAATAAAAAGGCCTATAGTAATATTCACAGCGATGAACATCAGGGTGCCCCCCTCACCCTGATGTTCATCATTTAACGGACCGGCATGAATGCCGGTCCTTTTTGTTGCCAAGAAACTCCCTTTTGGCGCTGCATCTTTGAATGAGCCATTAAACCTTCGTATTTACATATGCCTATAGTGCTATGGATCAATTCTTTGCTACGCGTGCCAGGACCTCTCTGAATCGCTCGATCTCCTCCAGCGTGTTGTAATGAACCGGACCCACACGGACCATCCCACCCGCCTCGAGCAATCCCATGCGTTCGACAATGGCCAGGGCATAATTATGTCCATTCCAGACGTAAATGCCCTGCTGCCCGATCGCGTTCGCGATCTGTTCAGGATCCCTGCCTTCAAGCGTGAAGGAAACTGTGGGAACGCGCTCGTCCAGACGGTCGAAGTCTGTGACCCCGTGGATCCTTGTCCCGGGCACCGATTGGACGGCCTGGATCAAGGCACTGGACAGTTCATGTTCGTAGTCCCGGATCGCAGAGGCCGCCTGTTTGTAGGCGAGCCGGCGGCCTGAAAATCCCGCCTCCTTCCGTGCCACGGTCTGTTCGCTGCCAAACTGATTTCCCAGCCACTCGAAATATTCCAGTGCACCCAGCACGCCTGCAATGCCTTCATGATTCTGGGTACCGGTCTCGAACTTATAGGGCAGGTCATTCGAAGCAGGTCGAACTTTGTAGGCCTTCAATTCGTTAAGCAAATCATACTTCCCATACAGCGCGCCGGCGTGCGGGCCGAAGAACTTGTAGGAGGAGCACACCAGAAAATCGCAGCCAATCTCCTGAACATCGATCGCGCCGTGCGGCGCATACTGGACGGCATCAATATACACCAGCGCGCCGGCGTCCTTCGCCATTTGCGTTAGTTTCTTTACGGGGTTGACCGTGCCCAGTAAATTCGAGGCATAACCGAAGGCGGCGATCCTGGGTTTCTTTTCCAAGGCTCTGGCAAAATCGTCCAGGTCGAGCGTGCCCTGTTCTACATCGATATCCACCCAGAGCAGGTTGCAGCCGCGGTCCTCGGCGATCAGCATCCAGGGGGAAATATTGGCGTCATGGTCGAGCCGGGTCACCAGCAGGTTGTCACCCGGCTGCAGGGTCCGTGCCAGGGAGCGGGAGATGTGCAGCGTCAGGGTGGTCATGTTGTTGCCAAAAATGATCTCCTCTGGGCGCGAGGCATTGAGAAAATCCGCCATGGCTGCATGAGCTTCATGCAGGATCTCATCAGACTTTCGGCTGGTCTCGAACTGCCCTTCGTGGTTGGCGTTGCACTCAAGCAGATATCGGTTGATACGGTCGAGGCTTTGCCTGGAGATCTGGGTCCCGGCAGGATTATCCAAAAAGATGGCCGGGCGGTCGAGCGAAGGGAACTGCTGGCGGACGAGGCTGGCATCGAATGTCATGGTTGACTCCTGGAATGAGAATGGAAATGGGAAAGCCTGTATACTTTGCCGCTTATGTTATATCGATAATTGTAGGCTAAAATTTATGTATCAAATAGCGAAATTCGCGGCACACTATAATCGATTGTACTCCACCGAAAGGAAACCCCATGTTTGAGAATATCCTGCTGGCCGTTGACGGGTCTGAACATGCAATGAAAGCTGCCCAAGTGGCATCCAGCGTGGCGAACGCGATGAATTCGCAAACATTGAGGATCGTGACCGCCTACGATACCATTCCCGTGCATATCGGCGACCCCTATATGCAGAATGCCATCAATGCCCGCATCAGCGAGACGGAGGAGATCGTACAAAGGGCTGTGCAGGTGGTCTGGGCGGTCTCGGCTCAGATCTACACTGAGATGATCGAAGGGAACCCTGCGGAGACCATCCTTGAAGTGGCGCGAACCCGCAACAGCGACCTGATCATCATGGGGGCGCGCGGCCTGGGGAAACTGGCCGGGTTGATGCTGGGAAGTACCAGCCAGAAGGTGCTCACACTGGCCCCGTGCCCGGTATTGATCGTCCGCTAGCTTAGTGCTGGATTAGATTTTGGCTTGGGCGAGTTGCTCGGCTTTGGCGAACTCTTCAGGTGTGTTAACATTCCAGAAGGCCAGACCCTGCGGGTCGAACTGTTGAAGCTCCTCGGAGGTCAGGACGCGTACCTTGACCTGCGGGAACCAGGCGATCACCCGCCACTGATCTCCGTTAATCGCTGATTCGATGGCGGGCAGGCAGGTCTCGCGGCGGTAGACGGCATGGATCGGCTCGAATCCCTCGTCGGTTTTGGCAATGACCACGTCCGCTCCCTCCCGGACCATGAGGCGGTTCGCAGCTTCGATCAGGTTCGGGCTGGCGAACGGCATGTCGCAGGCCACCACCGCCACAAAGGGATGTGAGGCCGATGCGACCGCAGTGAAGAGTCCGCCCAGGGCGCCGCGGCCGGGTTTAAGGTCCGGGGTGAGGCGCAATCCGAGGAAGCGATACTCCTCAGGGTGGTTGGTGGTTACGATCAGCTCGTCGGCGATGGGGGCGAGTCGCTCGATGACACGTTGAATCAGGGGGCGTCCCAGAAAGGGCTTGAGCGCCTTGTCCTCTCCCATGCGGGAGGATTCGCCGCCGGCCTGGATGCAAACAGTCAGCATGGGATGTATTATAAGAGAGAAAGTAGAAGGTAGTTATGGCAACAACAATAGGTGAAACCCTTGATCAATTAACGGTAACGGGGGAACTCTACAAAAAACTTGATGACAACACGATCGAATGTTATGCCTGCGGACACCGCTGCAAGATCCGCGAGGGCAAGCGCGGTATCTGCCAGGTGAGATTCAATGAAGGCGGGGAGCTCAAGGTGCCGTGGGGGTATGTGGCGGCATTGCAGAGCGACCCCATCGAGAAGAAGCCGTTCTTCCATGTGAATCCCGGAAGCAATGCGCTGACCTTTGGGATGCTTGGATGTGACTTCCATTGCGGGTACTGCTTTACAGGCGATACGATGGTGGTTACCAATCGCGGACCGATGGCGTTTGAGGATGTCTTTGCATTGGGAGAATTCCGCAGAACCAATCCGGATGGCGATATTTCATTTCCCTCCAATTTAAAGGCTGTTGCTTCTTCTGGCAGTTTTCGAGAAGTAAAAGGAGTATTCAGGCATCCATACGAAGGCGAGATGATAAGCATCAAGCCTTATTACCTTCCTTCAATCTCCTGTACGCCTGATCATCGCATCTATGCAACAGATAATGTTGATGCCCAGCCCCACCCCATTCATGCCAGGGAACTGACACATAAACATTACCTGGCCGTGCCACGCACTTACAGTTTCTCCGCTTCTCAAGTAATCGATGCGAGTCAACTTCTTGGTTCTCACCCGATCACCTTCCAGACCCCGTGGAAATTATCTGGTGAGGACATGCAAAGCATTATGGAACTGTCCGCAGAAAGCAAGTCATCGCGTGAAATCGGATTGATGTACGGAAAGAGCGACTCATACATTCGTCATTTAAGATCCAATATTCGAAGGAACAGGGTGCAAAAAGACAAAACATCCTACCCATACATTGAAGGGGGGCATCTGCGGTTTCCAAATGAAAGACAACCCGGGATTCCTTTGACTACAGAATTGAATGCTGACGCAGCAGAATTGTTGGGATATTACTGTGCCGAAGGGTCTATCGTATGCGATAAGAACCGCCCAAATAGCTTCAAAATCAATTTCAGCTTCTCGAAGAAAGAAACTGAATTAGCGAACCGTGTTATCGAACTTCTCAAGAGCTGTTTTGGTATAGATGCCCGATTAGTATCTCGCAGCACGACTCTGGCCGTTTCCGCCTCTAAATCTTCGCTTGCTGTGCTCCTTCAAACCATTGCCGGACAAAAGTCAACCGTCAAGCGTGTACCGGAAATGCTTTTGGGTGCACATCGTGAAGTCATTAAGGCATTTTTAGATGCGTTCGTACAAGGTGATGGTCACCGGTTTGAAAATGGCAAGGTTAGCTCAACGACAGTATCAAGACAGCTGGCCTATGGGGTTGCTTGGTTGGCTCTAAAGTGCGGATACTTCCCTTCAATTTATGAGGCAAAAATGCCGGAAACATCTATCATTGAAGGTCGAATTGTGCGCCGTGCACCGCACCAGTACACTGTTGTTTGGTATGAAGAAGGCTCTGTTGAACGCAAAGTCATTGAGACAGAAAACTTCTATCTGATCCCGCTTCGGGAAAT
>JBLNAU010000424.1:0-4792 GCA_050259515.1 Syntrophothermus sp. | reverse complement strand
CGATGCTGGGTTACGCTGGCTCGAACCAGACCGGGATCATGATTCCCTTATGGATCCCCACCCGCACAAACCGCAGATACCTGCAGGCACGCGAGAAGGTACATACCTATATCCATTCCATCATCGAGCAGCGCCGCGCCCTGCCGGAGGCCGAATGGCCGAACGATCTGCTGACGCGCCTGATGCAGGCACGCGATGAGGAAACCGGACAGCCCATGTCGCAAAATTTGCTGCGCGATGAATCGATCACAACCTTCTTCGCGGGCCATGAAACGACGGCCCGCACGATGACATACACATGGTATGCCCTGGCCAGGACTCCTGATGTGGCAGAGAAACTCCATGCGGAGCTGGACGCCGTGCTGGGGGACCGTACACCGACCCTGGAAGATTTGCACCACCTTCCCTATACCCTGCAGGTCATCAAGGAAGTACTTCGTCTCTATCCGCCGGCGCCTTTCTATATCCGGGATGCGATCGCAGAGGATGAGCTGGGGGGCTACAACACCGGGGGGCTGCCCGTGCTCATGTCACCCTACTATACCCACCGGCACCCGGGTTTCTGGGAGAACCCGCTTGCGTTCGATCCCGACCGCTGGACCCCGGAGGCAGAAGCAAACCTGCACCCCTATGCCTACCATCCTTTTGCCGTGGGCCAGCGGACCTGTATCGGTAACAACTTCTCCCTGCTTGAGTCGCACATCCTGCTCTCTCTGCTTGCCAGGGAGTACGCACCGCGCCTTGCACCGGGCTTCACACCGAAGTTTGTGATGGGCGGCACGCTTGGCACATCGAACGGTTTCCCGATGATCCTGGAGCGCCGGTCCTGATTCATAAATTCAAAAATAAAATACCGCATCTCAAGTGGTGCGGTATTTTCATTCGCAATTGAATCACTGGATGGATCGTGAGAGTTCATCCAACCGGGCGATCTCACCAGCATTCAATGTGAACCTCATTGCCCCGGCACTTTCCTGTGCCTGGCTTGCTTTGGTCACGCCCGGGATGGTCACAACCGTTTCACCGTGTGCATTGATGATCCAGTTCAAGGCGACCTGGGCAGCCGTGACGTTGTAGCGGGTCCCCATCTCCTCCAGGGTATTTACCAATCCACGGCTCTTTTCGATCCCTCGGCGTAACATATTCCGCCAGAAGAATTTTTTCTGATCCAGCAATTCAGGGTTCTTGTGATACTTGCCGGTCAACAGGCCCGACTCCAACGGGGTATAGGCGATGATGGTTATACCCAGTTCCCTGGCCGTTTCCAGGATTCCATTCCTCTCAATGCTCCGGTCCAGCAGACTGTAGCGGACCTGGTTGGAGGCAAGTGATAAACCATGCTTTTCAAGCTGACGGTGTGCCCGGCGCATCTGCCCGGCATTAAAGTTGCTCACTCCCACCGAGCGGATCATTCCTGTTTTCACCAGCTCCGCCATCGCATCCATTTCATCTTCAGGCGAGGAAAAGCTGAACGGCTGGTGTACCTGGTAGAGGCCAATAGGATAGGGAGCGAGAAAACGGATCCGTTCATGAATCGTCCTTGGAATGTTGCGCGCCGTCCGCAAAAACGGCCACCACTTTGTGGCGATCACGACTTCCCTGTCATGTACGCCTGCAGCTTTCAACGCCGTGGCCAGGGATTGCTCGGAGACTCCCCTGCCGTACAGCTCGGCCGTGTCGAACCACTTGATGCCTCTGTCCAGGCCGGCCTTGACCGTTTCGTTCTTTACCTTTTGATCGATCGTGGGAAAGGCAAATCCCATCAAGCCTCCCCCTCCGGAAAACTCCATCATCCCCAGCCCGATCGGGGTAATTTCAATATCGGTTTTTCCAAGCGTTCGCCTTGCGACCTGTACATCCTTTAACATAAATCGTGCCTTTCATACGGGTTTGTCTTGTGGGCGGCAGTGTGCAGGATGATAAGCTATGCCCAAACTTGTTTTACGAGGCTCCGTGCGCCGGGTTATACGGAACCAATGTCCTTCACCAAAAGTTCAATCAGGTATAAACTATTCCCGTGTCCCGATCTGTGCTGCTTGTGGATGACGATGCCCTGATGCGCCGCAGCCTGGCTTTCCACCTGGAACAGGCCGGTTATCAGGTGCATACGGCTGCCAGCGCCGAAGACGCGATCGAGTCGGTTCGATTTGCCCCGCCCGACCTTGTCATCCTCGATATCGGATTGCCGGGCAGGGATGGCCTGGAGGCGTTGCGCGAGATCAAAGCCCTGCACAACCTGCCTGTGATCTTCCTGACCGGGCGCCGCCGTGAGCTGGATGAAGTGGTGGGCCTGGAAATGGGCGCTGACGATTACATTACCAAGCCTTTCGATGTGGATGTCGTCCTGGCTCACATCAAGGCTGTGCTGAGGCGGACGGAAAGGATCATCCAACCGGGGTCTCTCTCCCAGCGGCTCACAGTCGGGGACATCGAGATCGACTCCCAGGCCCATACCGTCCTGTGCGGAGAACAGATCATCAATCTATCACCGCGAGAATTTGATCTGCTCTTTCTTCTGGCCACACAACCGGAAAAAGTGTTCTCGACCGAGGATCTGCTGGCACAGGTGTGGGGGGCGGAGTTTGTCGGTCAGCCGCAGGTGGTCTATGTCCACATCCGCTGGCTGCGTGAAAAGCTCGAGGCAGACCCGGGCCGTCCAAAACGCATCCTTACCGTGAGAGGCGTGGGCTATAAGCTTGTTCCGCAATAAGCCCGGTGAATACAACATGCTGCGTTCCCTTCGAAACCGCCTGATTCTCAGCCATATTCTTCCAGCGTTGCTGATCATCCCCTTGATGGGAGCAACCATGGTCTATGTGCTCGAGACGCGCCTGTTGCTCCCGATGATCTATCGGAACCTGGGAAAAGAAGCCAGTCTCATGGCGGAGATGACCCGCAACGAGCCCGTCTTTTGGCAGAACCGTGTCGCCGCCCAGGCACTGGTGAACGGCGTCAGCCCCTACCTGAATGGAAAGGTTTCCTTGCTTACCCTGGATGGACATTTGCTGGCATCCAGCGACCGGACAGGGACGGTCACACAGAGATTCGATCTGCCTGATCTATCGAGTGTGAACCAGGGTGAATATATCCCGCTGCAGAACGGTCCGGTTGCAGAAGCCATTGCTCCGGTCTATGACTTGAATGGGCGTAGGATCGGCGTCATTCGCATGTCGACCCTGCTGGTGTCCGTTTCCGAGCAGGTCTACCAGCTGCGCTATCTGTTGGGTTTTGTGCTGGTGCTCGGTGTACTGGCAGGGATCGCTCTTGGATCGTACCTGGCCTTCGGGATCAACCGGTCCATTCAAAGCGTGACGCGCTCGATCCAGGCATTGGCGCAGGGCAACTGGCAGGCCCATGTGGAGGAACAGTCCACGGATGAGATGCGCGTGCTTGCCGAGGCGGTGAATACGCTGGTTGATAAATTGCACAGCCTCGAGATCTCGCGACGGCAGTTACTGGCCAACCTGGTCCACGAGCTGGGACGTCCCCTGGGTGCGATCCGCTCCGCGATCCAGGCATTGTTACACGGCGCCGACAAGGATCCGCAGCTCTCGAGCGATCTTCTGACCGGCATGGACGATGAAACGGTCCGTTTGCAGCATTTGCTGGATGACCTGGCAGGCCTGCACGATCAGATCCTGGGCAGGATGGAGCTCAACCAGAGAGCCGTAGCGCTCAATGACTGGCTTGCCAGTACGCTCTCTCCGTGGGAGGCAGATGCACGACAAAAGGGTCTGGACTGGGCAGTGACTGTCCCGCCCAATCTCCCGATCGTTTTTATGGACCCGGATCGCATGGCACAGGCCATCGGCAATATCCTGAGCAATGCCGTCAAGTTCACACCGGCAGGTGGGAAAGTTTCCATTGCCGTACAATCCGCAGATGGCCACCTGCAAATACAGGTCACGGATAGCGGCCCGGGCATTCCAGAGCATGAGCAGGACAAGATCTTCCAGCCTTTCTACCGAGGCAGCCAGGGGAAACGGATCGTGGAGGGCATGGGACTCGGCTTGAGTATCGCCCGCGATATTCTCGTGGCCCATGGGGGCGATATCCAGGTGGACAGCAAACCTGGGACAGGCAGCACTTTTACGCTGCAAATACCTGCGGAAGTCATACCGGAAGCCTGATTTTCGGTCGCAATCTCCCCCTACCTTAAGGTAACCATAAGGTTCGCTTATTCTTCCGATAAAGTCAATCCAAGCCTTCCAGCGTAAGATATAGCTGGAAT
Source organism: Syntrophothermus sp. (assembly GCA_050259515.1). GTDB lineage: Bacteria > Chloroflexota > Anaerolineae > Anaerolineales > Villigracilaceae > Defluviilinea. Next base: position 561 of record JBLNAU010000424.1, on the reverse strand, counting down.
CCAGGCGTGCCTGGATCTTGCAAGTGAAATAATTAAGGAGAGAATATGAATAAGCGAACAGTATCCATGTATTTATTGGTCGTGTTTGCAGTGCTCGCCGTGACCGCCTGCGGGAGCCTGGGGCTGTCTACCATTACGGGAGCAGCCAACAATACGACCACCAACCAAAGCCCGGCTTTGCAGTCTGCTACGCAGGCTGCCCCGGCGCCCGTCTTAAGCGGTGCTTCTGCAGATTTACTGGCAGCCTATCAGGGAACCCTGGAGAATATTTATAGTGCCGTCAGCCCGTCTGTCGTGAATATTCAAGTGGTTCAAAAGGTGGCTGCAGGAGATAACAGCACCAATTCGGGACAGCTGCCTGGCTTTCCCTTCTTTAACGCTCCCCAGGGACAGCAGCCTCAGCAGCAGTTCCAGAGCGCGCTGGGCTCCGGTTTTGTGTGGGACACGCAGGGTCACATTGTGACCAACAACCATGTGGTAGCCGGCGCGGATAAGATCCAGGTGACCTTCAGCGACGGGACCATTGTTCCCGCCAAGCTGGTCGGCGCCGACCCGGATAGC
>JBLNAU010000423.1:0-3558 GCA_050259515.1 Syntrophothermus sp. | reverse complement strand
CACCCGTCATGGCAAACAGGATTCCCTTTTGGATCTCTTCGATGACCTTTTGATCGACTTCATCGTAGGAGTGTCCCAAAATGATCGGACCAAAGGCCATGCGGTAATCGATGTATTTCTTTCCATCCACATCCCAGAGATAGGACCCCTTTGCTCGTTCGACATAGGGCGTCATCTCCTCCCCCCAATAACGGAAATTGGAATTCACACCAAGCGGCAAGACACCCCGGGCGCGCTTTTGTAACTCGTGCGTCTGTGAACCGAACATGATTCCTCCACCAAAAAAATTATTTTGTTGTGGGTGTTTCCCGCTCTGAAATTTCTCGCGCAATCCTCTCCGGAACACGCCACTGATACACATCCTTGATCACGAGCGGCACAATCGACGTGGTAGTCTTCCGAACACCCGGGACCTTGCGTACCACTTCCGTGACAAACTGATAAATTTCTGAGGTATCCTTGGCAACGATCTGAATGCTTACGTCTGATTCACCGATCCCACACGCGACATAGCTCACATTATCGTATTCGGCCAGCTTTCTGGCCACTTCGATGATTCGGTCTGATTCGACTTCCAGCCATACGTCAGCAATGGTCGTCAGGCCAAAGGCTTGAGGCTTGGCAACGGCACTCACGCTGATGATGCCTTCATCCACCATGCGGTCAATTCGATAGCGTACAGCCCGCTCGGAAATGTCGCCAATCCGCCGCGCTACCTCGGAGGCTGGCATCCGGCCATCTTCCAGTAGAAAATTGACAATCTTTACATCGATTTTGTCGAAATTGTACATAATTTTTATATTATTTTTCCGAAAACGACATTTCGACCGCAAATATACTCGAAACTTTAGCTAATCGTCAAGCCCCAGTTTTTGCAGGCCGAATTTCCGTGTGGGAAGAGGCAGGATCTATGCCTTTCCATATGCCACCAACCACCATTTCTTTCCATTCAGTTTTCTAACAAACTTCTGAAGTAAGAGCTCCGTCTTCCACTCAGTCTTATCCAAGCACTATGCCAAACATTCCCTTTTCAAGCTTACAATCTATTATCTTCTGTACTTGAAACAGATTTCACATTGACTAGCAACACTCGAACGAGTATAATTAATTCTTGGCATTATTCCAAACCAGTAGGAGAAAATTATGACAACACCTGAACTCTCAACGGCAACCCTCGAGCCGAAAACAAAATTGAGCGGAAAAGTATTAAAGACCACCCTGGCAGGGGCCCTGGTGGACGTCGGTCAGCCTCTTCCGGGTGTGATCCACATTTCACAACTGAGCACCGAGCCCGTCAATAAAGTGGAAGACGTAGTAAAAGAAGGTCAGATGGTGGAAGTATGGGTTCGCCGTGTGAAGAAGGATCGCATTGAGCTCACGATGATCCAGCCTTTGGCTCTCGAGTGGAAGGAAATCGAGCCGGATATGATCGTCAAGGGCAAGGTGGTCCGCCTCGAGCCGTATGGTGCCTTCGTGGACATTGGCGCCGAACGCCCGGGCATGGTCCACGTCAGCGAGCTGGCTCACGGCTATATCAAGACTCCCGGCGAGATCGTCAAGGAAGGCGATGAAGTCGAGGCCAAGGTCCTGGATGTGAACCGCAAGAAAAAACAGATCAAGCTCAGCATGAAGGCGCTCGAGCCGGAGATCGAAGAATTCAAGCCTGCTGCCAAGAAGGAAAACAAAAAGGCTGGCAAGCGCGGCCCCAGGAAAAATGAATTTGAAGGTGAAGTGCAGGAAGAAGCCAACAAGGAACCCGAGCTCACTGTGTTCCAGATGGCCTGGCAGGAAGCACTTAACAGAGAAAATGCTAAAAAAGCATATAAGGTGAAGCACTCGAAAACCACCACTTCCAAAGAACAGGAAGATATTCTTGACCGCACCCTTCAAAAGAGACTCCCCACAGGCGGATAAAGTCGATGGACAAAAACAGCCGGATGATCCGGCTGTTTTTTGTTAGGGGTTCTCTACTTCCCTGAGAAATTTTTCCTTGTTCGCCGAGCGGGCTGTCTTTCCGCTGGAGGTCTTGAGGATCCATTTGGGGCCGACAACTTTGACATGCCGCAGGGCAATCGCCGAGTTCTTGGTGATATGCATGCGCAGGGCATCTGCGATTCTCTGCTGTTCTTCGGCATCCTCCGAATCCACCTCGGCAATGATTACCACTTCCTCGGTCCCCTGCTCCTCGTCGAAGATCCCGAACGCCACGGAGCGCCCGGCATGGACACCGGGCACTTCATAGCTTAATGTTTCCAGGTCCTGGGGATAGACGTTCTTTCCACCCACAATGATCATGTCCTTTTTCCGGCCCGAGACGAACAGCTCGCCATCCACGACAAAGCCGTAGTCACCGGTCAGGTACCATCCATCTCGAAAGGCGACCTGGGTCAGGTCGGGACGATTGAAATAACCGCTCAGCATGCAATTGCTGCGCAGGGCCACTTCGCCGATGACAGCCTCGGGCAGGTCGTTGCCCTTCTCGTCCAGGATGCGGATCTCGACGTTTTCAAGCGGACGGCCGGAGGACATCATCTTCATTGAGGGATGCCCATCGGAGGCAGCCCGGGCCAGGCGCTCCACCATGAACGCCTCCCGGTCGATCTCGACCAGGCGCGGCTCGCCGTCCAGAGGGCTTTGGGTGACGCTGAAAACATTTTCTGCCATCGCATAACTGGTCTGGAGGGCACTCCATCTCAGACCATACTTTTGAAAGTGGTCCCAAAAAGCGCGGTGACTTTCCCAGCGGACGGGCTCTGAGCAATTGATCACTGCCCGCAATGTGGAGAGGTCCACCCCCTCCATATGGCGATCGCGGATCTTCTGGGCACAGAAGTTATAGGCGAAATTCGGGAGCCAGACCAGCGTGCCGCGGTATTTCGATGCGGACTGCATCAACCGGTACGGCGCGCGGACCCAATCGAACGGGGACATCAGGACCAGATGAATTCCAGAAAGAATGGGCAGCAGAAAACCGGCGATCAGGCCCATGTCATGGTATAGCGGAAGCCAGGAGACGATGACATCCTGCCGGTTCAACTGGAGTGAATTCCCGTAGGCCTCCAGTTGATTGAAGACAGCCTGGTGAGACAGGGCCACACCTTTTTGCAGACCGGTGGTCCCGGAGGAATGCTGGAGCAGGACGATATCATTCACACTGCACTCAAAACCGCGCAGAGTCTTGAAATCGAACCCGGCTGCAGGCTCGATCTGGCTGGTGAGGATTACCGACCGAACGGAGTCCCCCTCCTGCAGGGCAGAGCGCACATCCGCTTCAAATTCCGGGTAGGTGACAATGGCCGACGGGCGAGTCACCGAGACCAGGGATGCCAGGTCGGCCCGGTAACGCTCAGGAGCCAGCTTCTCGGTCAGGAAGGGCATGATGGAGGGAATGGCTCCATACAGGATGGAGCCCCAGAAGGAATAAAGCAGCTCCTCGCTATGTTGCAAAATTAAGACAACAACTTCCCCGGGCTGGATCCTTTCCCGCGCGAGAGTCCGTGCAAACGCGCCGGTGCCGCGCAGGAGCGCCTCAAAAGTGAGCGGCACATCCTCCCGGCC
>JBLNAU010000422.1:0-6077 GCA_050259515.1 Syntrophothermus sp. | reverse complement strand
TGGTTGGGAATCCCTGAATTGATGTGGACACCGCCGTTATCGCTGACCGTGGTGACATAATCCTTCATGTGGGCGGGCTGGGGGTCCTTGCCCAGCGTGGGATCGTCATAGGCGGTTCCCGGGGCCTTCATCGAGCGGATGCCCACGCCATTGACATTGGAGGTAAGCAGACCGGCACCGATGATCCAATCGGCCTGGTCGGCAGTCTGTTTCAGACTGTATTGCTTTACCAGCGAGCCGAACACATCGGACATGGATTCGTTCAGCGCACCCGGCTGGAACGCATAGGCAAGCTTTGCCGTATACTGTGTCACCCCATGCGTCAGTTCATGACCCATGACATCGATCGCGATCGTGAACCGGTTGAAGATACGCTCGTTGACCGGCAGATCCTCGTCGCCGTCTCCATACACCATTTGTTCACCATTCCAAAAGGCATTGTCGTATCCCGTCTGGTAGTGAACCGTTGAATCCAGTCTCATCCCGTTGCCATCGATCGAATTCCGATTATAGATATTGGAATAAAGATCGTAGGTCGCGCCGCTTCCATCAAAGGCCTCGTTCACAGCCACATCTGAACTTGGAGGATCATTTTCCCTCCGCACCACCGTGCCGGGCAGGCTGGATCCGTTTTTGGCATCGTAAACAATCCTGTCCTTCGTACCAATAGCCACGCGGAATGCCGCCGCAGTGAAATCATTAAGAGCATTACGATGGCCGCGCAATTGCGCGGATATTTTCAAGGTTCCGATCGCGGTTGCCTGCTGGGTATCGGTTCCGTGGGTCGCTATATTCTTTAGCATATAGGGGGGAATAATGCAGTTCATTGGGGAATGCCTATGCATGAAAATGATCCTTTCTAGTTTGAGATTGGAAATCTGCAATCATCAGTATACGTTTTTTTCAGGGGTTTTTCAATAGCGCGTTGAAACAGCCAGGGCTTTCTCAAAGTAGTTCCCCTGCTCAAAACATGCCATCCTCCCGAAGAGACACCGCCTCACGGCGTGCGGGGTGCGCAGGCGGTAGCGGGGCGAGCGCTTCCCCAGGGTGACATGCTGTAGACTTTGCGCAAGACCCCGAAACAAACAGATAGCAGGGATGATGAAGCAAATGTCTATTCGTCTGCAGGGTGAACGTTTAGATCGCTGGCCTGTACCTGGATTCCCCTGAAGTGGTCAAATGAAATTTCTTGAAAGGACAACTGCATTTTTTTTCGAAGAGCTTCAAAAAGAATGGTATAGCTCCTGGGGACTGCAGCATTCCAGCTCAGATGAAGACTTTCAGCCACTGCCTGGATCTGTTCCACAGTGTCCCCCTCGATCTCGACAAAGTTTCCATAGGGAAGCTCGTCAACCATGATCTGTGTATCGTCGAGCTGATACGTAGCCCGGTATTTTTCATAGTACATCGTCTGACGGTAACCCAATGCCTCGAGGAACTGGCGGGCCTTTTTATCATCTTCAACAGTAAACTCGATTTCCTGCCGGTCGAGCACGCCGCTCCTGTTCTGACCGGCTCCTTTGTAAGTGAGGCGGGCTTGTGTATCGCGCCGCAAACGAAGGACCTGTCCACGCGAGCTGAGACTGCCATCCGGCAGATCGAAGCGGACATTCGTCTCCAGCACGCGCGGCTGGACCAAACGCGCCTCCATTTCATGCAGGCGCGTCACGATCCTATCCAGATGCAGGATATAGAATTTGGCTTCGGTCTCCTGTCCCTGGTTTGCCATTTACATCACACTCAGTAAAGTCTGCTTTTGCTCGACGCTTTCCCCCGGCCGGACGCGGATGCGGCCGATCGTCCCATCCCGAGGCGCCTTGAGCTCATTCTGCATCTTCATCGATTCGAGGATCAAAATGACCTGGCCTCGTTTGACCGCCTGGCCCTCCGTCACCGGGACCGCAACCACCAGTCCGGGCATGGGGGCGCGCAGGTGGAACTCGCCGGTCTCCACCACGCCTCCGCCCGCCGCGGCCCGCAGGCGCTTCTCCCGCTCATCCTCCACCTGGACCGGATACAGCCGGCCGCGCATCAACACCTGCCAGTTATCGTCTCCCTGATAGATATAGGATTCGTACGAATGCCCATTCACGATCAGGGAATAGACTGGCTGTCCGCTGACCGCTTCGAAATCGATCTCATAGACCTTGCCATCCACGCTGACATGCTTGTCGTCGATGATCTCAACCGTAAATTGCTGGTCGTCAATCGTTGTAATATATTTCATGGCCGACTACCTGTGCATCCTTTCCCAGCGTCCCACCCATTTCCAGTTGCTGGCATCGCGCTCATTGCGATTCACGATATTTGCGGAACGCTCCGTCTCGCGGTGGGCAACCAGGGTCGCCAGAATGGCTGCAATCTCGGTATCGCTCTCATGGGTATCCCCGGCAATCTCCATGGTAAATCTCTCCTCCACAAAGCGGGTGTCATATTGACCTCCCATGAAACGGTGTGAATCCATCAGTGTCTGGTGGAAGGGAATGTTCGTGCGCACGCCGACAATCTGGTATTCCTCGAGGGCGCGCCTCATTCGCAGGATCGCCTGGGCGCGGGTCTCTCCCCAGACGATCAGCTTGGCGATCATCGGGTCATAAAACGGGGTGATCTCGAAGCCCGGATAGACGCCCGTATCGATACGGACGCCGGGACCTGTGGGCAGAATACTGTGCGTAATGCGCCCCGTGGATGGCAGGAAGTTGTTATACGGATCTTCCGCATTGATGCGGCATTCAATGGCATGCCCGTTGAACTTTACGTCCTCCTGGTTGTAGGTCAGTACCCTCCCCCGAGCAATGCGGATTTGCTCCTTGACAATGTCGATACCCGTGACCATTTCGGTGACCGGATGTTCGACCTGCAGGCGGGTGTTCATCTCGAGAAAATAAAAATTGTTGTCCTTGTCGAGCAGGAACTCAATCGTCCCTGCATTGGCGTAATCGACAGCCTGAGCTGCCTTGACCGCCACGCTTCCCATTTTTTGGCGTAGATCCTCGTCCAGGGCCGCCGAGGGCGCCTCCTCCAGCAGCTTCTGGTGGCGGCGCTGGATGGAGCATTCGCGCTCTCCCAGGTGGATCACGTTTCCGTGGGTATCGGCCAGGATCTGGATCTCGATATGGCGGGCATTCTCAAGCAGCTTCTCCAGGTAGACGTTCCCATCGCCGAACGCGGATTCAGCCTCCCGCCTGGCCGACTGGAGCAGGGTGGGCATTTCCTCCAGGCTTTTGACCTCCCGCATGCCTTTGCCGCCCCCACCGGCAGTGGCCTTGATCAACAAGGGGAAACCGATCAGTGGAGCCTTCGACAGCAGCTCCTCGTCGGTCATATTGCCGACGTCCTCCGTGCCCGGGACGACCGGCACGCCCGCCTTGATCACCGTGGCGCGAGCGACCGCCTTATCCCCCATCGCCGCAATGGAGCTTGGGTGGGGACCAATGAAGGTGATGCCTGCCTGTCCACAGGCCTCGGCAAAATCCTCGCGCTCGGCCAGAAACCCATACCCGGGATGGACCGCATCGGCGCCACATTTGCGGGCGATGTCGATGATCTTATCCGCGCGCAGGTAGGATTCACGCGAAGGCGCAGGGCCCAGCAGATAAGCCTCATCCGCATAACGGACATGCAGCGCCCGCCGGTCGGCCTCCGAATACACCGCCACAGTATCGATCCCCAGCTCACGGCAGGCCCGGATGATGCGGACCGCGATCTCCCCACGATTGGCAACCAAAACTTTTTTGAACATGACACCTCATTCAAGGTACGGACAGGCAGCTGCCCGTCCCAACAATCTAAAGCGGGATATTTCCGTGTTTCTTGGCGGGATTCGAATCTCGTTTATTGCTCAGCATCTCGAGTGCATTGATCAGACGAGGGCGGGTTTCCTTTGGCTCGATCACATCGTCGATATAGCCGCGCTCGGCTGCCACATAGGGACTGGCGAATTTTTCCCGGTATTCGGCAACCAATTCGGCCTTTTTCTGCACCGGGTCTTTTGCCTTCTCCAGCTCCTTGCGGAAAATAATATTGACCGCCCCATCCGGCCCCATGACTGCGCTCTCCGCCGAAGGCCATGCCAGATTCAGGTCACTGCGGATATTCTTGGAGGACATCACGCAATAGGCTCCCCCGTACGCTTTGCGGGTGATCACGGTCAATTTCGGAACGGTCGCTTCACAATAGGCATACAACAGTTTCGCCCCGGCGCGGATAATACCGTGATGCTCCTGGTAGGTGCCCGGCAGGAAGCCCGGCACATCCTCGAAGGTGACAATGGGGACATTGAACGAGTCACAGAACCGGACGAAGCGGGCCCCCTTTTCGCTCGCGTCAATATCGAGTACCCCGGCCAGGACTGCCGGTTGATTGGCAATGATGCCCACCGAGTGCCCGCCCAGACGGGCAAAGCCAACCACGATGTTCTGCGCGAAACCTTCATGGATCTCAAAGAACTGCCCCCCATCCACGATCATCCGGATGACATCCTTGATATCGTACGGTTTCCCGGGTTCTTCCGGGATGATGGCGTCCAGGCCTTCATCCATGCGCAGCGGGTCATCGCCAATGGGCATGAACGGCGGGTCTTCCATGTTGTTCTGGGGCAGATAACTCAGCAGCTTGCGGATCAGGTACAGCGTATCCGCTTCGCTGTCTGCAGCCACATGGCAGACCCCGGACTTTTCCGAGTGAACGCTCGCGCCGCCCAGCTCTTCAAAAGATACTTCTTCATGGGTCACAGCCTTGACGACATCCGGGCCGGTGACGAACATGTAGGAGGTATCCCGGGTCATAAAAATAAAATCGGTCAGGGCAGGCGAGTAGACCGCGCCGCCCGCGCAGGGTCCCATGATGGCCGAGATCTGCGGGATGACTCCCGAGGCCAGGGTATTGCGCAGAAAGATATCGGCATATCCGCCCAGGGCCACCACGCCTTCCTGAATGCGGGCACCGCCTGAATCGTTGAGGCCGATCACCGGCGCGCCATTCTTCATGGCCATGTCCATGATCTTGCAGATCTTCTCGGCATGCACCTCTCCCAGGCTTCCGCCGAAGACGGTGAAATCCTGCGAAAATACATATACGAGCCGTCCCTCGATGGTGCCCCAGCCGGTGATCACTGAGTCGCTCATGAACTTCTGGCTGTCCAGCTTGAAATCGTGGGTACGGTGCTGGACAAAGGAGTCCATTTCGCGGAAGGAGCCTTTATCGAGCAGGATATCGATTCGTTCCCGGGCGGTCAAACGCCCCTTTTTGTGCTGCGCCTCGATGCGCTCTGGTCCACCACCCAGGCGGGATCTTGCCTTCTGATCACGCAGATTTTGGATCTTGGTCTGGTTGTTCATGTTCCTCACTTTTTAGAAGAAATTCCCTTGTATTCCGGTTGAATGCAATAATCAATGTAACGGCTGATAAAGCGATCGAAAAATAGATCATAAAGGGCAGGTTGGCGCGCGGGTCCTGAAAAAAGATCCGCTCCAGCCAGTATTCCGCCAGCCAGAGAAAAACGGACAGCGGAATGACCAGGAATGCCCAGCGTTTACCAGCCCAGACACTCCCGATCAATACAACTCCAGCGACCGCCCAGCCTGCTCCTGTGATGGCAAGGTACAGCGGGCCGAGGCGGGCACCGAACTGGTCCAGCACATCCCACCAGCGCAGTGCGGCAATCAGGCGGAGCATGCCCCACGCTGATAGACATAACACCATCCAAACGAACAGGGTTACACCAAATGGACGTTTTCTGGACATGGATTTAACCTTTAATTGCCGCCAAGCCGGATCCTGGCGGTTCCACTTTAAGGCTGGGGAACACGGTAATGAGCCAGTTCCTTGCCGCCGTAACGAAATTCTGTCCGTACAAGATAATCCCGGTACTGACCGCGATAAGGCAGCCCATCCAGGATCTGGATGTTGGCCAGGACATAGTTCATTCCCATGTCGGCCAGGAATTTCCCAGCCTGTTTTTGCTTTAACAGTTGGAAATATTGATAGCTGTTGATCAAGCCATCCATGTTGACAATGGTGCGGTCCTTGATAAAGTAGCCTGTATTTCCACCACCGGTCATCCCAATGATACTGCC
>JBLNAU010000421.1:0-6651 GCA_050259515.1 Syntrophothermus sp. | reverse complement strand
TATGCGGGAACATGATTGGGCGAATGTTCGTCTTCAATGCCATACACTGCTTCGCCAGACCCTGGAGCAGATCAACGATCTGACTGGCTTGCCTGCCCTGTATCCGCTCGATTCGGCGTTGTATGCGCAGATGGGAATTGCTGCCCTGCCTGCATGTGACCCCGCTGTCCTGAAGAGCCGCCTGTATGACGAATACCGCATCGAAGTGCCGATCATCCAGTGGCAGGATAGACAGTTCATCCGGGTCTCGATCCAGGGTTACAACGGCCCGTCGGATGTGGAGGCTCTCTGGCTCTGAAAATCCTTCTTCCGCAAGTCAGCCTGGTTTGATCTTTTGGAGAGATATTTCCGGATATAGCCGGCAACCGGTCCGTGTGAATTCCGTATTTCTTAATGGAGGTCGACCGATAACAGGCAGCCCACTTTTTCTGTTACTGGCTGATCTGTTCTTTTACTACGCAATATAGGTAGAGAGCGGGATGCGTTCGAAGTAATACTTCCACCGGAAAAACGTTAATGAAAGGTATAGGAACCGATATTTCAAAACGTGGATTGGATTTTAATGGTATGGATATTACCCTTGCCCTTGGAGGCGGAGGCGTCCGGGGAAATTCGCATATAGGCGTCATCCGGCGATTGGAACAGGAAGGATTTCGGATCAAAGGGGTGGCAGGCACCAGCTTCGGTGGGATCATCGGAGCGCTGTATGTCGCCGGATATGACCCCGATCACATCGAGGAGATTGCCTGTCGACTCGATCAAAAGAGTCTGTACGGTCATGGGCCGGATGATGGTCCCTCTCTGATCGGCCTGGCAGGGGTCAGGCAATGGCTTGAAAAGCTTTTGGGCGAATTGACCTTTGAAAGCCTGCGAATTCCATTTGCAGTCACGGCAACCGATTTGAAGGGCGGCAACGAAGTCATTCTCTCCAGCGGCCGGATCGTGGATGCGATCCTGGCGACGATCGCCATGCCAGCCGTGTTCCCTGTCCGCTATGTTGGGGATTGGGAGCTCATCGATGGAGGGGTTCTGGATCCTGTGCCGGTGAACCCTGCTCGTGCGCTGGCCCCACGGCTGCCGGTGGTGGCCGTATCGCTCACGCCGCCCATGGGCTCTGCCGCCCGCACCTGGTCCATTCCCATGCCGAATTATGTGCCGCGCATCCTCCTCGATCGCTTCAGCCGTATGCGTTATGGACTGATGCTGGATGTGTATCTGCGCTCCATGGATATCGTCAATCGCGCCGTGACGGACTACCGGCTTCAACTGGATCACCCGGATGTAATCATCCGTCCGAAGGTTGGAAATATTGATACACTTGACATCATCAATGTACATGAAGTGGTGAAGATTGGGGAAGAGGCTGTGGACGAAGTCCTGCCCCAACTTAAACAAAAATTTACGTTGCGCAAAAGACTTCGCCGCGCGCTAGGAGCAAAAGCTTGAGCAAAGACCTACGCAAATATTCACGGGATACCAATGTCCGTCTGGCATTGGGTGCCATCCTTTTGTTGTTGATTGTGGGAGTGGGACTGGTTTGGGCAATTTATGGACAGGGCGCGGGTGGGATGGCCTTTACCTGTCTGCTAGCGGGTATCTTTCCGGTCATTCTCATCATCGCCATATTTTTTGCCATAGATTGGATCCTGAGCCATGCAAGACCTAAATAACTCCCCTCTTGTCAATTTCAATCAGTGGACGATCCGTGTCCGCGAGTCCACGCAGACCGATTGCCGGCTCCTGCTCATGATCCACGGGCTGACCGGGGATGAGAATTCGATGTGGGTCTTCGGCCGCAGCCTGCCGTCCAAATATTGGATCGTGTCGCCGCGCGCGCCTTATACCCTTGAATCGGGTGGTTACTCCTGGCGCCCGCCGTTCGAAGCTGCCGAGTTTGGTCGTCCGACCCTGGATCAGCTGCGGATCGGCGCCGAGGGGCTGATCGGCCTGGTGGACGAATATGCCTCGTCGGCCGGAATCGAGGCGAGTACCTTTGATGTGATCGGGTTCAGCCAGGGTGGGGCGATGAGCAATGTGCTGGCCTTCCTGTATCCGCAGCGGATCCGGAAAACAGGGATCCTGGCCGGGTTCGTTCCCAAGGGGCTGAAGGAGCTGGCCGCAGAGCGTCCCCTCGAAGGGAAACCATTTTTCGTGGCGCACGGGACCCGGGATGAGATGGTCCGGATCGACCGGGCCCGCGAGTCGATCGCCATTCTGGAAGAGGCGGGAGCAAAGGTCACCTATTGTGAGGATAATGTCGGTCACAAGGTGAGCGCCAGCTGCCTGCGCGCGTTGGGGAATTTCTTCCTAGATTAGACCCTTTTAAGCGGAGCGTTGACTAGCTGTTTGTTTGCAGGTATCCTTAACGCGTTTATGTAGCAACGGCTTCCACCGCGTCTATTTGACCAACCCTCAAGGGGCGTTATGCAAGGCTGTTGCAGTTATTCTTATCACGAAAGTAAAAATGAAACCTACACTCTCTCGTCGCGACTTTCTTAAACTTGCCGGAATCAGCCTGGGGTCACTGGCATTTCATCCATACAAGTCCTTTAAGTTTGATTTTTCCACTCCCAAACGTCTGCCGCAATTCCCGGCCAGTGACATTATCGGACGGGTCACCGACTCGGCGCCCATGCGCAACAGTCCTGTTTATGACCCCGCCAATGATACAAATACAGTGGCAAGGCTGGATCCAGATACTCTTGTTGAATGGGGCAGGGAAGTGGTTGGAAGCGTAGGCGGTGGTTTAACGAACCAGCGCTATGTGGAAACTCCTCAAGGCTTCATCTATGCCTCTGTGGTTCAACCCACACGCAACTTGCCGAACACACCGATTAATGCCATGCCCGAAGGGGCACAGGGATTCTGGGTGGAAGTGACTGTTCCTTATGTCGAACTGGCACACGATGGATCTGTGGCCTCTCCCTGGCTGCAGGATCATATTGAGTACAATTTTCCGCCGCGCTTATATTATGGCCAGGTGGTTTGGATCGATCGAGTGCGTACTGATAACGGTTTCCCGGAATATCGCTGGAATGAGGACGCCAACGGTCACGGTTATGGTTATGGCGCATCGGGTGAGTATTACTGGGCGGATGGCGCTGCCTTCAAGATCCTCACCGACCAGGATGTCGCTCCGATCAACCCGGATGTGGATCCTGCCACAAAAACCATCCAGGCCAATCTGGATCGACAGACCTTGTCCTGCATGGAAGGGAATAAGGAAGTTTACTTCTGCCGCATTTCCAGTGGGTTGAACTATGATCCCCAGACCGGGCAGATCAGCGACAAGCTTGCCACGCCTGTTGGCAACCTGCTGACCCACTGGAAGATCATCTCTCTCAACATGACTGCGGGAAATTTCCAGTCTGGATATTCCACGCCGGCTGTCCCGTGGACGACTATGATCAGCGGTGATGGGATCTCCATCCACGGCGCGTTCTGGCATAATGCCTTTGGGGAGAAGCGCTCGCACGGCTGCATCAATGTCGCTCCCGAGGATGCGAAGTGGATCTTCCGCTGGACCACCCCGTATGTTTCACTTGCCCAAAGTGAGGTACGGGTCTCTCTCCCAGACCATGGTACGATCGTCCTCTCGAACGAAACAAAATTTTAGCAAACCCGCACAAAAGGTCCTTGTGACCTTTTGTGTTTGGCAGGAGCTGCATGGATATTTCTAACATCACGATCGGTCTTGCCTTTTTAGCCGGGCTGGCTTCCTTTCTTTCCCCCTGCGTATTTTCACTGGTCCCGGCTTATATCGGTTATCTGGGCGGCCGGGCGGCTGGCGGTGAAGCCACCGAAAACAACCGTTTCATTACGTTGAGCCACGGTTTGGCTTTTGTTCTCGGATTCAGCATGGTCTTCATCACGCTGGGCGTGGCGAGCGCCGCCTTCGGTCACTTGCTGTTCAATCTGCGTTACATCCTTGCCAAGGTGGGCGGGATCGTGGTCATCATCTTCGGTTTGCACATGATCGGCGTCTTCCGCATCCCCTTTCTCGAATACGACACAAGAGTGCAAAAAGCACCGGACCGCAGGCTGGGATATCTGTCCTCTTTCATGATGGGAATCTTCTTCTCGGCCGGCTGGGCTCCCTGTGTAGGACCGGTGCTGGGTGCGATCCTGACCCTGGCTTTAAATGGCGGCTCCATCTCGGAAGGCATAAAACTTCTTTCGGCTTATTCCATGGGCCTGGCGATTCCCTTCCTGATCGCGGCCATGGGAGTGGGCTGGGTCACCTTGACACTGCGCAAGTATGGCAAGGCGATGCATTATATAGAGATTGCGATGGGGGTCGTCCTGGTCATTCTGGGTGTCATGCTCTTCGCCGGTGTCTTTGAGCGCATTGCCCAGGCCGGTCAGTTCTTCTGGATAGATTTCGGTTTGTAAGAGTATACTTGCTCTTCAATGATTACCGTTACCCTTTATACGCGCCAGGGCTGTCATTTATGTGAACAGGCAAAAGCCGACCTCGACTCTCTGCGGGACCGCTATCCTCATCGCCTGGTTGAGATCGATATTGATACGGATCCCGCCCTGCAGAAAAAATACCTGGTTGAAATCCCGGTGGTGGAGGTGGGACCTTACGTTCTTAAGGCTCCCTTCGATAAACAAAAGCTGATGATGACCCTGGGCGCGGCAGGCGACCGCCGCGGCCAGCTCGATAAGCTGGGACGCAGGGACCATCATGATCGCATCCAGCGCGGGCAGACCATCAGCCGTGGGGACCGGGCGATGTACTGGGTCTCGCGTCATTACCTGGCGCTCTTCAACCTGCTCATGCTTGTCTATTTCGGCCTGGCCATGCTGGCCCCGGTATTCATGAAAATTGGAGCGACCGGCGCGGGGAATGTCATTTACACCATCTATAAGCCTCTCTGCCACCAGTTTGGATTCCGATCCTTTTATCTCTTTGGTGAACAGAGCTATTACCCGTTGAAGGAAGCGGGCATTCCCAATGTTCTGACCTTCGATCAGATCACAGGTTTCAAAGACCTGCGCAATCCCATGGCTTACTCCAGGCTGGAGGCGCGCGAGTTCACCGGCAACGCCACGGTGGGATATAAGATGGCCCTTTGCGAGCGCGATATCGCCCTGTATGCAGGGATCTTTGCCTTTGGCTTGATCTTTGCCGTTTCAAAACGCCGCATCAAACCTTTACACTGGATGGGCTGGGTACTGATCGGGCTGGCGCCGATTGGCCTGGATGGCTTTTCCCAGCTTTTCAGTCAGCTGGAACTGCCGTGGCTGTCTTCGATTCTTCCTTATCGGGAGAGCACCCCTTTCCTGCGAGTCTTCACCGGCGCTTTGTTCGGTTTCGCGACCGCCTGGTTCGCCTTCCCGTATATGGAGGAGTCTTTTAGCGAGACACGCCAGTTCTTTATCAAAAAATTTGCTGCGATCCAGAAAGCCAACTCAGAATAGCAGCTTTTGCAGAGGGAGCATCCAGATATGTCAATTATCCAGCACAACGGAATCAGCTATCATCAATTCGATTCTTTGAAAATAAAGCATGCGATCTTTACCCGGCACGGCGGCATCAGTCCCGAGCCGTGGGGTTCTCTCAATGTCGGGGGAACGGTGGGGGATGACCTGGGGCGCGTCCGCCGGAATCGCGATCTCTCCTTTGCGGCCCTGGGCCGCGCACCTGAGACCATGTATGACGTGTGGCAGATCCATAGCGCGGATGTCGTCTGTGCGAAGGCGCCCCGCCCGCCCGAGCAGCCCTATCGCCAGGCGGATATCATTCTGACCGACCGGCCGGGCGTGACGCTCTTTATGCGCTTTGCGGATTGTGTCCCGATCCTTCTGCACGACCCGCGCCGCGGGGTGGTTGCCATGGCTCACGCCGGGTGGATGGGCACCCTGGGGGATGTGGCGACGACCACTGTGCAGGCCATGTGCAAAAACTATGGCTCGAACCCCGCCGACATCGTGGGCGGCATTGGACCCTCCATCGGGCCGGATCACTACGAGATCGGGGCAGATGTCATTTTGCAGGTGATGCAAAAGTTCGGGGACGAGTCGGAACGATTCCTCAAGTCACATCACGGCAAGATCCATTTCAACTTGTGGGAGACCAACCGCGTCCAGCTGGAGCGTGCCGGGGTGGGGCAGGTTGAGGTCTCGGGCATCTGTACCGCCTGCAATACCCAGGACTGGTATTCCCACCGGGCCGAGAAGGGCCGCACCGGACGCTTTGGTGCGCTGATCTGTCTGGAAGATCTTCCGTAAGACAACGACATGGCATTGATCATGGGATGGTTATAATCACCGTATGAGCGACACCGTCGATATCATCCGGGAGAATTATCAGCGTGTACTCGCTCAAATCGCCGACGCGGCGCGCAAGTCTGCGCGGAATCCGGAGAAGGTCCGCCTGGTTGTTGTTACCAAGACGCAGCCTCTTGAGATTGTGAAAGCCGCGATCGAAGCGGGGGTCCATATTCTGGGGGAAAATTATCCCGAAGAGGGTGTCACGAAAATTCAATCCCTGCCTGTACAAAGTGGTGTAGAATGGCACATGATCGGTCATGTACAGAGCCGCAAGGCCCGTTTGGTGGTCGATCATTTTGCTCTTTTACATTCACTCGACAGCCTCAAGCTGGCGCGCCGGCTCGACCGTTTCGCGGCTGAAGGCGATCGCGT
>JBLNAU010000420.1:0-3211 GCA_050259515.1 Syntrophothermus sp. | reverse complement strand
CAGACAGGAGGTCACGATGGTCATTGTAAGAAGCAGCAAAGCGAGTACGACAGGAGTTCGCGATCCTGGAGTTTTCTGCCGTAACAATGACATTAAGCGTAAAAGTCTCATGGGGAATAATGACAATCTTCGCAAAGAAAAATTTACAAGCTGTTGTACAATAGTTGCGCACATCATTTTACCGCAAGGAGACTCTATGGCCGAAAAGCTTGTGCTGGTGACAGGAGCGTGTGGCGAAATTGGTCAGGCTCTTGTTCAAGGACTACATCAAAAGGGAGGCTATCGCATTGTTACATCGGATCTCGCTCCATTGCCCGATAGCATCCACGAAATATCAGCTGAGCATGTGCAGGGGGACCTGGTTTACAAGATCAAAAATTTCTACGATTATGATTTCGACGTGATCTTCCACCTGGCGGCCTCGCTTTCCTCCAAGGCTGAAATCGCCAGCGAGGAGGCCCATCGTATCAACGTGGAAGGCACCATGCAGTTATTGATGCTGGCTGCCTATCGCTCAGAGAAATACAGGAAGTCGGTCGAATTCCTGTTCCCCAGCTCCATAGCCGCCTATGGCATGCCCGACCTGGCCACCAAGCGGGCCGTCGGTGCGGTAAAGGAGGATGCGTTCAATACGCCTCATACCATGTATGGCTGCAACAAGCTGTATTGCGAAAAGCTGGGAATGTATTACAGCAAATACTTTGGCCAGAAACACCTGGATGCCAACCCGCCTCCCATGCTGGACTTTCGCGCCATCCGTTTCCCGGGCCTGATCTCCGCCTTTACCCTGCCCAGCGGCGGGACGAGCGACTACGGGCCCGAGATGCTCCACGCGGCTGCCCAGGGCAGGCCCTATGCCTGCTTCGTGCGCGAGGACACCAAGATCTCCTTCATGGCCATGCCCGACGCCATCAAGTCCCTGTTGATGCTGATGGATGTGCCGCGCGAACAGCTCAAGTATCACGTTTATAACATCGCTGCCTTTGCCATTACCGCGGGCGAGTTCCGGGACCGGGCGGTCGATGCCTTCCCTGGAGCGACGATTACCTTCGAGCCGAACCCGCGCCGCCAGGGCATCGTCGACTCCTGGCCGGAGGATGTGGACGACAGCCTGGCCCGCACGGAATGGAACTGGAAACCCGATTACGACGCGGATGCGTTCTTTAACGATTACTTCCTGCCCGAGATCAGGAAGCGGTACGGGAAGTAATCTCGCCACTCCGGTGCTGCCTTGCAGCAGTTTGATGCGCTCAAGCCGCCGTCTTTGGCGGGTACCGCTGAACGGCATACTCGAGACGCCGCCTGGAGCGGTCTTCTTAAGTGCTTCATCCAATGGATCAGGTGACAGTTCCTGCTGGCATTGCAAGGTGCTGTCACCTTAATTTTTTATAAGCCCTTTGCTGATATAATTTTTTCAAATGAAAACACGCTTGTTCTTGATGGTTGTTTTTATTCTGATCGCTCTGCTGGTGCTGGGCATCTCCCTGCCGGTCGCGGCGGCTCCTCTGCCCCAGTTTGCCACCAATACTCCGCAGCCCGATGGACGAATTCTCTATATTGTGCAGGATGGCGATAGTTGTTCCCTCGTAGCCCTCAAGCATGGGATCAGTGTTGCCCAGCTTCGCCAGTTTAATACCCGCCTCGATGAAAATTGTACATTGACCATCGGCCAGCAGCTTACTGTGGGCCTGGCCGTTCAAAATGGCCCCACTGCCGGCCCTGCTCCCACGCTGCTGCCTCCGACCGCGACCACCACCCCGGTCAGTGGCACCACGGAGGTCTGTGTCCTGCTTTTCGACGATGCCAACGGCGATGCGCTCCGCCAGGAGACCGAATTTGGCATTGACGGCGGCGCGGTGAGTCTCACCAATTTGAACGGCTCCTATTCCAAGCAGCAGAACACCACGGCTGCCCCGGACCCGGACACCGGGGAGCCGACCCGTGCCTGTTTCGAGGACGTTCCGGGTGGCGAGTACAACGTCAGCGTCGCGCCGCCGGATAATTTCAACCCCACCATGCTGATGACCTATAACCTGACCATCAAAGCCGGCGACCGGGCCTCGATCGATTTTGGCGCCCAGTCCAAATCGGAGACGACCAGCCAGACCGTCGAAGACCAGGGCGGAGGCGGCGGGCGCTCGTCCGCGGTTGGGATCTTCGGCCTCCTGCTCCTGCTGGGAGGGGCCGGGCTGGGATATTATGCCTATCGTTCCAGCCAGCCGAAGAGCAAATTGAAGGGCAGCCCCCTTTCGAAGCGATAAAATGACAGACCGCCGTAACGGGCGGTCTTTTTATTAGGTAAGAAGTACCCTTTGTGCCCCTTGGTCTCCTTCGTGGTGAGAACCCTAACCCATTGGATATCTCATCCGCTGGCCTCCAATCAAATGAACGTGCAGGTGGAAAACTGTCTGCCCGCCATGGGGACCGGTATTCGTGATGAGGCGGTACCCGCCCTGTGAAATCCCCTCCTCTTCGGCCAGTTTGCGCGCCACGCTGAAGATATGTCCCACCACCTGCTCGTCCTCCGGCTCCAGCGCCCCCACCGATTCGATGTGCCGGTTTGGGACGATCAGAATGTGGGTCGGGGCAACAGGATGAAGATCTCGAAACGCCGTAACCTGGTCATCGCGATATACGATCGTTGCTTTGGCTTCATTTGAAACGATTTTACAGAAAATGCAGTCTCCGGACATGGAATAGACCATCCTTGACAGGTGGGATGCAAGATAAATAAAAAGAGCCTTAGGCATCATTCGGATAGCAATTGATCGTTATTATAAAACAACGCCTGTACGCCTGGATTCGGGGCGCCAGTAGGACATATGTATAGTATTAGAAATATCTTACCGTCACAGGTTGTCAAATCAAAAGGCGATATAATCTCGCCCGAAGGAAAAGTTTATGAATGAAACCCTATTAACCTGGATTGTGTTTATCCTTGCCTTCGGCGGCATGGTCCTGATCCATGAGTTTGGACATTTTATTGCAGCACGCATCAGCGGGATCGAAGTCGACGAATTTGGGATTGGCCTCCCGACCCCGGGCGCCATTACCCTGTTTAAGTGGAAGGGGACCCGCTTTACACTCAACTGGCTCCCGCTCGGCGGTTTTGTCCGCCCCAAGGGTGAGAACGATCCGAACGTTCCCGGCGGCCTGGCCGCAGCCAGCCCCTGGAAGCGGTTGTTCGTTCTTGTTTCAGGCCCGGCGATGA
>JBLNAU010000419.1:0-4658 GCA_050259515.1 Syntrophothermus sp. | reverse complement strand
CCGCCTATGTGAGCAACAACTATGTGATGCAGAAGGCCTGGACCCAGACCCTGGAAAAGCGCGTTGGTGAAGACGCTACCAAGTTCAAGGCCGATCCCGCTGAAGACGTTGTTTCGTCCGGCCCCTACACCAAGTTCTTCGCCGATGAAACCAAAGTGGTCCTCATCCGCGACGACAAATACTGGGGTCAGGATGCCTCCATGTGGGGCAAACTGCCGGCTCCGAAATACCTCGGGCACACCATTTTCAAGGATAACGCCGCCGGTACGACCGCTTTCCAGGCGGGTGAGGTTGACGTCAGCCAGGAGTTCATTAGCAACGTTCAGGATCTGTGGCTGAAGCAGAACCTGCCTATCTCCACCTACCTGCCCGACGCCCCGTACGGCATTGGCGCGAGCCTCCCGACCGCTTTCTTCAACCTGGCTTCCAATGGCCTGGACAATGTTGCGATCCGCAAGGCGATCGCCATCGCGGTGGATTACGACACGATCATCGCCAACGCGATGACCAACCAGTCCGCGACCTTCAAACAGGTTCCGCGCTCCATCATGAACCCGACCGAAGGCGAACAGGCCCTGTACGACCACGATGCCGTCAAAGACCTGCAGTGGACCGGCAAGGACATCGAAGGCGCCAAGAAGCTGCTCGATGATGCTGGTGTCAAGGACACCGACGGCGATGGCTGGCGCGAATACAATGGCAAGAAGCTCTCCTACGTCGCGACCTGCCCGCAGGGTTGGTCTGACTGGCAGGCGGCGATCGAAGTGGTCGCTGCCGCTGGCAAGGAAATCGGCATCGACATCACCACCAACTACCCGGATCCCGATCCTTACCTGCAGACCGTCACCAACTGGCCTCTGCCGGAAAAGTTCGACATCTTAATGATGTGGTCCGACGGCGTTGGTATCACACAGCCCTGGAGCCGTGTCCATCACTTTATGGGTGGCGAATTCGCTCAGACCAAGGGCAACTGGAACGGCAACTGGGGCGGTTACAAGAACCCCGAAGCCGATAAGATCATCGCGGCGATCCCCTCTGAGACCGACCCCGCCAAGCTCAAGGAATACTACACTGAGCTCACCAAGATCTACCTGACCGACATCCCGTCCTTCACGCTCATGTACCGGCCGCAGAACTTCCATGCGGTAAACGAGAGCGTCTGGACCAACTTCCCGCACCAGGGCGACGGCACCACCCCGCCCGTCCCACCGCTGGATATGACCGACGGCTGGGCGATCGCGGGCCTCTATAACGTGAAGCTCGTTTCGTAACCTCTCGCCTCAAGAAAACAGCCATGTTCTGCCAACCCCAGAACATGGCTGTTTCTAACAAGGTAGATATTTTGTTTTTTACTTGTTGTTTGGGTGCCAGGCGCTTCAAACAACAAGTAAAAAATAAAATACGCCAATTGAGTAGTAATATATTAGAAAAGCAAGGTGTTGTTCATTGGAGGAGGTAGCGCTTTGAAAGGGTACCGAAAGTATTTCCTCAACAAGCTGGGGTGGTACGCGATCACGTTTCTGATCGCCTTTGTGTTGAACTTTGTTCTGCCCCGCATGATGCCAGGAGATCCTGTGGCGGCGATTGTAGGACGTATGGCCCGGGGCATGAGCAATACGACTGGTATGGAAAAAATTTACCAGGAATATGCGATGCAGTTTGGAACCAACAAGCCCATGATCGAGCAGTTTTTCATTTACGTGAACAATTTGGCTCATGGCAATTTGGGCGTATCTTTCAGTCAATATCCCCGACCGGTAGCCGACATCATAAAATCATCCATCGCGTGGACGATTGGCCTGCAATTCCCGGCCATCATTACCGGCTGGATCATTGGGAATGTACTGGGGGCGCTAGCTGCTTATATCAGGAAGGGCTTTGATCGGGTCCTCATGCCGACCAGCATTTTTGTTAGCAACCTACCCGCCTTTGGTTTGGCGATCATTCTGCTCATCATTTTTGGAGTGGATTTAAAGTGGTTTCCAACCTCAGGTGGATATGGGTTTGATATGATTCCCAACCTGAGCTGGAACTTTATCTGGTCCGTGTTCATCCACTACCAGCTGCCGTTCTGGACGATTGTGTTGATCGCTATCGGCGGCCAGGCAATTGGTATGCGCTCTATGTCGATCTATGAGCTGAATGCGGATTATGTAAAGTATTCCCGCTTCCTGGGAATACCGGACCGGAAGATCGTTGGCTATGTCTTTCGCAATGCCATGCTTCCGCAGATCACCGGTTTGGCGTTGGCGATCGGAACCATGGTGGGCGGCAACATCATCGCGGAAGTTATCTTCAGCTACCCGGGTATCGGGTCGACCCTTTTGAGCGGAGTCACCGGGCAGGACTATCCGCTGATCTCAGCCTCCACATTGATTATCACGTTGATGGTGCTGGCCGCCAACTTTATCATCGAAATCCTGTACGGCTTTATTGATCCGCGCATTAAAGCGGCGCAGGCTGATTAAGGAGAGACTTCAAATATGAAAAACACCCTTCGGCAAATTTTCCACTCTCCTAATTTTGTATTCGGCTTTTCGATTTTTACGTTCATCCTGGCGTTCGTGCTCATTTACCCGGTTTTTATCCCGGATCCGCCATTACAAATGATCGGCCAGGGTACGTTCTTTGAGCCGGGGATCTATGTGAATATTTACGACAGCATTGGCTCAACCCCGTATATCTTGAACCTGGGCGACGCAGCCGCGAAACGGATTGGAAACAAGCTGGACGACCAGAAACGGAAGGACATGCATGACTGGCTGGTTATGGATGGAATCCCGGAAAGCAAGATTAATATGGCGGACACCAAAAGCCTCATGGCTTTATGGGAGACCAATTACAACCCTAACAAAAGCGTACCAGGTATGACTTTTGCCAAGCAAAGGTATTATCAAAGGCTTGATACCTCGCTAAAAGGTATCCTGGGAACCGAGGGAATTATCGTTGCTTCGAAAAATCCGGATGGCGCCCTGGCTGAAGCAAGCACCATTGGGCAAACCGATTATGTGAATATTAGCCAGGTTCCGAACGTGCGTATACTGCCGCTTGGCACCGATAACTTTGGCCGGGATGTACTGACGGAACTGGTCAAGGCCACGCAAATATCGCTGCTGATTGGTTTTGTCGCCGGTACTGTCGCCACCCTGATCGGTCTGACTCTGGGTCTGCTTGCAGGGTATATCGGTGGCACGGTGGATGACGTTATCATGTTTATCACCAATATCTTTACCGTCATCCCCGGTTTTGTGCTGCTGATCTTGATCTCGTACAGTCTCGGGCAGGGATCACGCGGTGCAGTAACCGTCGCTGTGGTAATTGGGTTCACATCCTGGTTCTGGACGACCAGGGCGGTGCGGGCGCAGGTGATTTCACTGCGCAACCGTGACCATGTGAACCTGTCGAAGCTGTCGGGGCACTCCGTCGTTCACATCATCCTCACCGATATTCTGCCCTATATTGCCTCTTATGTGGTTATGGCGTTGATTTTGCAGATCTCCCAGGGTATCCTTGCGGAGGCCGGGCTGTCCATCCTGGGGTTAGGGCCAAAAACAACCGATGTTCCAACGCTGGGGCTGATGATGAACTGGGCGATGATTTATCAGGCCCATCTTCTGAACAAATGGTGGGCGATTTTCCCCGTGGTCCTCACCATCGCTCTGATTACATTCTCGCTGAACTTGATGAATACAGGTCTTGACCAGGTATTCAATCCGGCATTGAGAGACTAGGTGATTGATATGGCAAAAGTAATGTTAGAGGTTAAAGACCTGACCACAAAATACATTACCCGCTTTCGGGAGGATGTATACGCGGTTGACCACGTTTCTCTAAAGGTCGAAGAAGGGAAAGCGCTGGGCATTGCGGGAGAATCCGGCTGCGGAAAGTCGACTCTGGCGCTCAGCCTGATGGGCTATTACTTCCCCCCGCTGCACTATACGAGCGGCGATATCATTATCGATGGGCGTAATATTTCCGGAATGGACCCAGATGACATTCGCCATACCATTTTGGGAACGGAGATCGCCTACATTCCCCAGGCGGCGATGAACGCGCTCAACCCGACGCAGAAGATCATCAACTTTATTCAGGATGTTGTCCAGGCGCATAACCCGGCTGCCACCAGGAAAGACGTTTATGACCTGGCCCGGCACAGCTTTGAAACCGTAGGCCTCCCGGCAGAGGTGCTTGAAAAGTACGCCGTTGAGCTCTCTGGTGGCATGAAGCAGCGGACCGTGATCGCGGTTTCGACGATCCTGTTTCCAAAAGTTCTGATCGCTGATGAGCCTTCCTCCGCGCTCGATGTCACTTCACAAAAGATGGTCATCAAGATGCTGAAGGACCTGATGGAAAAAGGCATCATTAAGTCGATGATCTTCATCACGCATGAGCTGCCTCTGCTTTATAACGTTACCGATGATATTATGGTCATGTACGCAGGGCAGATTGTGGAAAAGGGCACCGCCAGGGAAGCAGTGTTTGATCCCCTCCATCCCTATTCCAAAGGTCTCATGGGCTCGATTATTGTGCCGGAACAGGGCCTGCGATCTGTCAAACTGACCGCCATTCCTGGAGTGCCGCCTAATCTTAAAAACCCACCCGCAGGATGCCGCTTTGCCGACCGCTGCAAGTATGTTCAACCAAATTGCAGCGGCATG
>JBLNAU010000418.1:0-13672 GCA_050259515.1 Syntrophothermus sp. | reverse complement strand
AGCATGGCGGCTTCGGCTTCGATGCCGCCCACACCCCAGCCAACCACGCCCAGACCGTTGATCATGGTGGTGTGCGAGTCTGTCCCAACCAGGGTATCCGGGAAAGCGAGTGTTTCACCGCCAACCTGTTTGGTCATGACCACATCGGCGAGGTATTCCAGGTTGACCTGGTGGACAATGCCGGTCATCGGCGGGACGACGCGGAAGTTGCTGAAGGCCCTCTGCCCCCATTTGAGGAATTCATAACGCTCGCGATTGCGCTGGAATTCCATCTCCGTGTTGCGGGTAAGCGCATCCTGTGTGGCAAAGAAATCGACCTGGATGGAGTGGTCGATCACCAGGTCCACCGGGACGAGCGGATTGATTTGCTTCGGATCCCCGCCGAGACGCGCCACCGCGGAACGCATCGCAGCCAGATCCACCACCGCCGGAACGCCGGTGAAATCCTGCATCACGACGCGAGCCGGCAGGAAGGGAATACCCGGGCGCGCACCCTGGGCAGTCCAGGCGGCGATGTTCTTTACATCGTCCTGTGTGATCTCCTTATCATTACATTGACGGAGGGCTGCCTCAAGCACAATGCGGATCGAAAAGGGGAGCCGCTGCAGGTGGGTCAGACCTGCCTTTTCCAGTGCATCGAGGCGGAAAATAACATATTCCTTGTCCCCAACCTTTAGTACATCACGTGCGTTAAAAAAATCATTCATATTCTCTCCTTTGGTGGTTTACTCGATCTCCCCTCTCCTTGTAGGAGAGGGGTAGGGGGTGAGGTCCACAGTCTTGCGAAGAACACAAAGGAGCGCCTTTGCTATCCTTGCCGTGTGGTAATTCTACATCTGAAGTTCCTTCTTTAGCAGATGAACCAGTTTTTCCTTTTCCTTCGACGCCAGGAACCCGGCCTGGGCAGCTGCAAGGATGCGCTGGCAGAGAACATCTTTCGGCATCTTAAGATCTTCGCAGGCAGTGTAATACTCATGGCTTAGCGTGATTCGTGAAATACTCGGATCGTCGGTGTTAATGGTCACATTGACACCCGCATTAAGCATGGTCATTAATGGATGGGTATCAAGCGACCTGACGACGCCCGATTGGTAATTGCTAGTGACACATACTTCAAAGGCAGTGCCGCGCTCATGCACCAGCGCAACGATCTCCCTGTCTTCAAGCACACGCACGCCGTGGCCGATCCGCTCCGCGCCCAGCTCTTCGACAGCTTCCTTCACATTGGCGGCCGGTCCCCATTCCCCGGCATGGATCGTGACGTGCAGGCCTGCCTGCCTGGCTTCCTTGAAGATGCCATAAAAGGGATGGGACGGAAATTCCGCCTCATTGCCCGCCAGGTCAAGACCCACGATGCCGTCTTCGATGTAGGCTGCGGAAATCCAGGCAACCTGTTCGGCCAGGTCGGGGCTTTCATGGCGGTTTACCGAGGCGATCAGGCGCACGACCACATCATGTTTGCGGGCCGCGTCCTTGGCACTGGTCATCACCCAGTCGATCACATCCTGGAGAGGGAAGCGCTCCGCCCGGCTGAGAGCGACCGGCGTAAAACGCAGTTCCATGTAACGGACATTATCCCGGGCCGCATCCTCAACCGCCTCCCGCGTGATCCGGTGGATGACATCGGGAGAGCGATAGAAGAGGCGCAAGGTATTGAATTTGGCGAGGAAGTTTTGATAGGTAAATTTGTCTGCAACCTGCACTTGAACCAGGTTGCTCAGGCGAAGCACATCATCAGGGATGGTAATGCCATGCTGGCTGGCAATATCGAGCATCGTTTCCAACCGCAGCGACCCTTCAAGATGCCGGTGTAGTTCCACCTTGGGAAGAGAGCGGTATGACTGAAGGGAAGCTGTGGCTCGATCTGTTATCATACTTCTATTGATCTAGTGGCGTCGCCTTTTCTTTTTCTTACCACCGTCTCCCGGAAGAGACTGTGTGGATGAAACAGGTGCATCCGTCGTTTCAACAGGTGTGATCTCAATGGGCTGAGGGCGATATGCGAACAGTCTGCTGATCACCAACCCTCGAATGTCCTCCACCAACTGGGAGAACATTTCAGATGCACGACCTTTATATTGTACCAGCGGGTCCCGCTGCGCGTAAGCCTCAAGGCTGATCGAAACGCGCAAGGCTTCGATGCGCGTCAGATATTCAACCCACAATTCAGACGTTGCACCCAGCAGCAGCTGGCGGTGGACTTCATTCACGACATATCTGCCGATGGCCTCGATCAACGCTTCCCGATCCGACTCCCCCAGGCCGGTCACGGGCTCATTGAGCCTTTCCTGCCCAAAGGCCCGCTTGGCCGCCTCACCGAAATCGGCCAGCCGCTGCGCATTGGAGGAAAGCCGTGCGTATTCACGCTCTCCCCAGGCCACCTGCAGCGCTTCCTGCGCTTCGTCCAGGTGATCCAGCACCCGGCCAACGACCTCACGCGATTGCAGCCCATCGAGCAGCTTGGCGATCAGGAAGACATAGCTGAAACGGTTATACACCTGCCGGACCTGACGGTGAGTCTTCTGATCGAAGACCGTACGGGCTCCCTGGGCCAGGTTCAGGAGAAGCTGAAGTTTTGCCGTGTCGTTGATCTCACGCGGCATCAGTGTGTCAATATCCCGGGCAATCTGGCCATTTTCGCCAACCAGCCGCTCCCGGCGGTTTTCAAGCGCATCCTCGGCTGCATCCAGGATCTTATCCGCCGCGTCATCCCAGCTGGCGATCTCGAACCGGTCGCCGATCGATTCGCCAAAGCGGTTCTGCACGGCCGAGATCACACGCGAAGCATACATGGCGGTCAGGTTGGCTGAGATGATGTTCTGGATGGCTTCCTTCCCGCTTTCAGGATCCTCACCCAGAGTCCTCATCTGTTCGTTGTTGAGCCTAAGCGGAACGCCCACCAGGGTGCTGATCTCCTCCAGCATCTTTTGAGGACGCGGGCGTTCGGCATCCTCCATGTCGCGCAGGCCTTCAAAATATGCATCCAGTGAATCGTTGCGGGATTCGATCTGCGACTCGAGACTTTGCTCCGTGGTCTCAATTAATCCTTCAATGGCATGCAGGTGATGCTCATTCTCAAGCTGGATGGCGCGAGTGATCAGATCCAGCAGGGCCTGGCGGAGCGATGCATCCGCATTCGTCGAGTTATTGAGCTGTTCCAGCAGCAGGGACAGACCAAAGCTCGGGAACAGTCGGTCGCGTGTCATGAACGGCGGTTGGACCTGTTCGAGCCAGGCGATCAGTTTCCAGGGCCCTTCCTCGTCGGTCAGGCCGGTTTCGATGCGCTGCTCCACTTCCTGTTCCAGCATCTCTTGGACGTCGTCACTCAGATCCTCTTTCACGAAAATGCGATCGCGCTGGCCATAGATCTGGGCACGCTGATTGTTAAGCACGTCGTCATATTCGAGCAGATGCTTGCGCACATCGTAGTTCGCTCCCTCGATGCGGTGCTGTGACTGCTCGATCACGTTCCCGACCAGTCTTACCTCCAGCGGCAGGGAGTCGTCCACACGCAGGCGCTCCATCAGGCCGCTGACCTGGGAGCCGCCCTGGACGCGCATCAGATCGTCCTCCAGGGAAAGATAGAAGCGGGATGATCCGGGGTCACCCTGGCGTGCCGAGCGGCCGCGCAGCTGGTTGTCGATGCGGCGTGCTTCGTGGCGCTCCGAGCCGATGACATGCAGGCCTCCGAGCTCCTTGACGCGTTCCATGTCCTCGAAATATTGCAGGAAGAGCCTGACCTCTGCCTCGTAGATCCCGTAGTTGGACGGGTCCACAGTCTTCAACGCTGCCCGGCGCTCCTCCTGGGTCATATCGAAGGTGTTGTCATAACCGGCCTTGCCCAGCACACGATTGACTGCGGTGATCACTTCCTCCGCCAGCTCGCCGCCGAGCTTGATATCCACACCACGTCCGGCCATGTTGGTGGCAATGGTCACCGCACCGAAGGCGCCTGCTCCGGCGATGATCTGTGATTCCTCGGTATGCTTGCGGGCATTCAATACCTGGTGCGGAACCCCACCCTGGAGCACCTTTTTCAGCCGCTCTATGTCACGATCCTCCAGGCGCAGGATTTCCAGCACGATTGGCAGGTTGGAGGGATCTTCGGGACTGATGTTTGTAATCCCGAATGGCTGGATGAATTTACGCAGTGCATCCGGGGTGATTTTCTCAAGCGGCTCATTGAACTGCTGCAGCTCCGGAATGATGCGCCCATCCTCCTCACGTTTGTTGGCATCCATCCAGACACGGCGCACCAGGACAATCTGAAGCAAACGGCGAACGGCGTCGGCTTTGAGCCGGTTCGAGAGCAGCTCGGATGACTCAACGGATGTGGTACCCACCAGCATGGGCCGGCCGCGCACATGCTCACGCACGATCTCCGTGATGATGGAACGCAGCTTTGCTTCCACTGTCTTATAAATGACGTCCGGGTAATCCTTGCGGCGATAAAAAATGGGTGTCTGTGCCGGATCACCGCGTTTCGAAAAGTAGGAATAGGAATAGCCTTCCGGATCCTTGGTCTTTATTTCCACCAGGGGCGCATCCTTGCCAAAAGCCTGGTATTCCAGGTTGGGCGGAATGGGCACCACTTCCAGGTTGTAGATCTTGCTGAACTCCTCGGCTTCGGTGAGGGCGGTACCGGTCATGCCTGCCAGCTTCTTGTACATGCGGAAATAATTTTGCAGCGTGATGGTGGCGTAGGTCACATTTTCCGGTTCGATCTTGACGCCTTCCTTGGCTTCCACGGCCTGGTGAAGGCCATCGCTCCAACGGCGTCCGGGCATCAGGCGCCCTGTGAACTCGTCCACGATCACCACCTTGCCAGCCTGGACGAGGTAATCCTTGTTACGCTTGAAGATGTACTGGGCGCGCAGTGCCTGCTCCAGGTAGCCTCGCAGACGCGCCTGTTCAGGAGAGACATCCTCCGGGCGGTCCGGGTCCATCAGTGGCATGTTGAGGATCTGCTCGACGTGTGCCAGACCCACCTCGGTCAGCGAAATATTGCGATCCTTTTCATTGATCTCGTAATCCTCGGGCTTAAGCTGTTTTACCACCTGGGACATTTTCCCATACCACTCCAGGTCGCCGGATGACGGGCCTGAGATGATGAGCGGCGTACGAGCCTCATCGATCAGGACATTGTCGACCTCATCGATAATGGCGTAGTGGTGGCCCCGCTGGACACGGTCTTCCAGGCGCATGGTCATGTTATCGCGCAGATAATCGAAACCGAATTCCGAGTTCGTACCGTAGGTGATGTCACATTCATAAGCCAGGCGGCGGTCCACCAGCCGCAGATGACGCTGGTCCTCGTGCGGGGACTCTTTTTCAAAATCAACAATAAATGCCTTCTTGCCATTTTCCGTGGCTGCAGCCATCTGCAGCACACCGACCGAAAGCCCGAGCATGTGGAAGATCGGCGCCATCCAGCGGGCATCGCGCCTTGCCAGGTAATCGTTGACCGTGATCAGATGAACGCCTTTGCCGAGCAGCCCATTGAGGTAAATCGGCAGGGTCGCGACAAGGGTCTTTCCTTCGCCGGTACGCATCTCCGCGATCGAGCCGCGGTGCAGGGCCACACCGCCGATCATCTGCACGTCATAATGTCGCTGCCCAATTGTACGTTTGGAAGCTTCCCGTACCGCCGCAAATGCCTCCGGCAGGATTTCTTCCAGCGCATCCTGCTGGAGCTTGAACGCTTCCTTCTCATCCAGGCCTTCCACATTCCCAACCAATTCCTGGATCCGCGCCCGGAACTCCTCTGTTTTGGCACGCAGAGCCTCATCGCTCAATGGCTCAAACTCAGGCTCAAGCGCGTTGATCTCCTGGGCAATGCCGCTATACTGTTCAATGACTTTTTTGTTGGGGTCACCCCCGAATATTTTTACAAAGTTTTTCAGCATGATTTACCTTTTCAGGCAGAAAATTATACTGCCTCTACCCATATTTCAATACTTGTACTCCGAAGGGGATAGTTTAGCATAGGAATGTTAGCAAAACATAAAAAGGGAGGCAACCGTGCCTCCCTCTCCTCGAAATGCTTCCGGTTCCCCGCCTACGGTTTTTTCTTGTTGTTGTTATTACTTTCCTGCGTGGAGCTGATCTGGTTGCCGGGCGCCTTGGTTCTCACCGGCTTGGGGGTCAACCCATACTGATTTCCATTGTTTCCCTTTGGCGCCTGGGTCGATACAGACGGAACAGATGGATTGACTGTATTCTCGCTTACAGCACCACTCATCCCATTATTCTCCACTTCTGTGGATTGAGCGGCGAGTTCAGGCGAGGAGGTGGCCTCCGGGGTTAATGTCAAGGTCGCGGTCGGGGTCACTGTAACAGTGAGAACAGGGCTTGGGCTAAGCCCTATTTCTGTGATGGGGGAGGGCAATACCGGTGGGCTGGAAATTTCCTGAACCTTGGGGGAATTTGTAACCGACCGGAAATACTCTGCAATTTTGTCGCGGTAGAAGTAGGAAACGGCGCCTGCCTCAGCCACGAGAGCAACTACCAGCAGCGCCTCCACAATCGTGCCCGTGGCCGGGGGAAGACCGGCAGCTTTTATGGTTTTAGCCGCACTTTTGAGCCCCAGCGCCAGGCCGGCCCCCCCACTGATTTCCGCTACCTGTCTCAAATAGCGCTGGCGGCGCAACGCCAACATTTCTGCTGGATACGCTCCATTGGCATCCTTCAGTTTTTTAAGAAGATGTATGACGTCGGTGTCCTGAGGATTGTATTCCATCGACTCTACCAGCTTTCTTCAAGTTGAAGCCCCAGTGCTTTCCTCAACTTGGCAATGCCTCTGTTCTGAATCACCTTAATATTGTTAACTTCCTTCCCAATGATCTCGGCTGTTTCCTTCAGGCTGAAATCTTCGAGAAAGCGCAGGATGATGACATGCCGCTGGTCGTCCGTCAGCTCCGTGTTCATTGCTGAGATTAATGCTTCCATCATGACGCGCTCTTCAATTTGCGTCTGAGTGGGCATAAAGCGTCCTTTTTCATAAGTGCCTACGGCGATCTCCAAAGGCGCGTTATGCTGGTTGTCACGGGAACGGTCCACAACAAGGTGATATGCAGTCTGGTACAGGTACGAGCGAAGGTTGGTTCGCGGACCCTTCCCGCCTGCAAATTGTTCCAGTAACTGGGCGAATACATCCCCTACGATA
This sequence comes from Syntrophothermus sp., assembly GCA_050259515.1. Classification (GTDB taxonomy): domain Bacteria; phylum Chloroflexota; class Anaerolineae; order Anaerolineales; family Villigracilaceae; genus Defluviilinea. The sequence continues at coordinate 6,507 of JBLNAU010000418.1, read as the reverse complement.
TTATCCGCCACGATGGGATCATGACACAGACGAAGCGTATATTTATAGATGGCAGGCGCGTACTGATCGAAGATGGCGGTAAGCGCTTCTTCATCGAGTTTCTGAGCTGCTTTGAGGAGAGCAATTCCGTCCGTCATGAGGCTGTGCTTCCATCATCCTGCTCTGTATACAGGACGTCAATAAATTCGGAAAAGTTACTTAAATGCATGAGATATAAAGGTCTCTCCGTGTCATTATAAACCATTTGGTTTTGAACCCTGAGATGGAGTACCTGCCGAATTTGAAAGTCCACCGGCACCGGTAAGGTCAATGATGAGGGAGATTGTAACAAAAGTCTGCCTGTGGATGTCAATTTGTGTGGAAATTGTTATAATTTTGCAAAGGAGCATAAACCATGTTTTCATTCGAAGGACCCGACCGCCGTAAGGAGGAGGAGCGTGTCCGCAAGGAGGGACGTCTCCCCCCCGGGCAGGCGCTCACTTTTAAATTTCCTGTTCTGCACTACGGACCTGTGCCTCATTTCAACCCAGCCACCTGGGATTTTCGCGTCTGGGGCCTGGTGGAGGAGGAAAAGCGCTGGACGTGGGAGGAATTCAACCAGCTTCCCCGCACCCGGCTGCAAATGGATATCCATTGTGTCACCCGCTGGAGCAAGTTCGACACCGTCTGGGAAGGTGTTTCCGTCCGCACCATGGTCGAGAGCGGTCTTTTTAAGATCAAGCCCGAGGCCACGCATGTGATGCAGCATGCTGAATACGGATTTACCGTCAACCTACCTCTGGAGGTGGTGCTGCAGGACAATTTCCTGATGGCCACTCATCTTAATGGTGAGCCGATCACGCCCGATCATGGATATCCACTGCGCGGGGTCGTGGGCCATATCCCCAGCCAGAAAAATCTCGAATCACCTTATTTCTGGAAAGGTGCGAAGTGGCTTCGCGCCCTCGAGTTCATGCCCCGGGACCGGCGCGGGTTCTGGGAACAGGCCGGCTACCACAACCGTGCCGATGTATGGCGCGAGGAACGATTTGGTTAAAAAAACGGGATGTTGCATGCAACATCCCGTTTTTCGTTTAAATATCGTCTAGTGCCGCAACTTCCTTAAGCTAGGGTCTCGGGCTTATTTTGAAAGTGCATTATCAATATTAGCCCTCCAAATTAAGCTTGTTGCGGTACTAGGGGCGTTTGCCTAAGGTAACGGTCACATCTTGTGTCTGCCCATCTCGCAGGACGGTCAGAACAACATTATCGCCGGGGGATTTGTTCGTAATCAGATAGCTCAGCATATCGTCAAAGGAGGTCACGGGCCGGCCATCGATGGCTGTGATGACATCACCGCCTGCTTCAACGGTTTGCACGCTGGTAGGCTTGCTGCCGCCGCGGATGCCAGCCTTGTCTGCCGGTCCGCCGGGTGTGACAGACGCGACATAGGCGCCGGTATAGGTGTTCAATCCGAGCGCTTCGATCTCTGCCAGGGTGAGATCACTGCGTGAGGAAATTCCCAGATAGGGATACTCATACTTGCCGTTCTGGATCAGGCTCTCTGCAACACGCTTGACCAGGTTGATCGAGATCGAAAAACCGACCCCCGAGTTGACCGCATTTCCGGTGGTGGAATTGATATTATCTGTGCGGATGGACTGGTTGACGCCCACCACTTCGCCGCTCATATTGAAAAGGGGGCCACCCGAGTTGCCAGGGTTGATGGCCGCGTCCGTCTGGATGATGTCAGCCGTGCTGAAATAGCCGCCACCTTCCGGGGCTGCGTGAGCGGCCTGGGTACGTCCCAGCCCTGAGACAATGCCTACGGTCATCGTGCCGTTCAACCCGAACGGATTTCCGATCGCAACCACGGACTGGCCCACCTGCAACTGGCTCGAATCCCCAATCGCCAGCGGGTGGATCTGCTCGGCCGGAGCATCCACTTGAATGACCGCCACATCGGCGTCCGTATCGGAGCCGATCACGGTCCCGTAGGTTTTATAACCGGAATGGAAGGACACCTCCACTTCCCCGTTCGCGCCTTCGATCACATGCTGGTTGGTAACGATATGGCCATTGCTATCAAAGACAAAACCCGAGCCGAGGCTGGTTCCTGTGCTGATGGAGACCACACCCGGGATCACCTGCGCGTAGAGAGAAACAAGGCGGTTATCGCTGGCAGCCGGGTCGGGTGCGTTCGGGAGGACAGGAGCGGAAGCCGGAACCGTCGCACGAGGAGTTGGCTGGAAAAGATTCGGTACGCCGCCCACTTGAGCCCGGCAGGCCAATGAGGCCAGAACAAGAATTACAATAACAGATAAAAGGCGTTTCATTTTTCCTTCCTAGAATTTAAGCCGGGAGGCTTCATCCAATAATTGGCGTTGTTTTTCTGAGAGATATTTGGGAATTTGAACTTTCAGACGAACGTATAGATCGCCCTTCTGACCCGGGTTCTTCACCTGGGGCATGCCCCGTCCTGCAAGACGAAAGACCTGCTCGGGCTGTGTACCGGCCGGGACATTCAGCTTGATCTTTCCATCCAGGGTTTCCACTTCCGCTTCGCCGCCGAGCATGGCTGTAAAGACATTGACGGTTGCCGTGGTGTGCAGGTCATTGCCGCGTCGTTCGAAACGGCTGTCCTCGGTAACACTGATGATCAGATACAGATCCGTCCCATTCGGGCCTGCGCCGGCCACCCGTACCTTCGAGCCCGTTCTTACCCCGGGCGGTATGCGAACCTGTTTTTGCTTGTCATTGGTTTGAAGGATGCGTGTGGCTCCCCGATAAGCTTCCTCCATGCTGATCTCAAGCTGCTGCTGATAGGTTTGAGGGCGTGCCCGGGCGGCCTGTTCCGCATCGCGCATGCCGAAGATAGTCCGGAAAAAATCGGAGAATCCACCGCCGGCCCCACCGAACATTTCCTCCAGGTCTTCATAATTGACCTGGCGCGCGCCTCCCATCCCTCCCGGGTAGCCGCCCACGTAGTCTTCCCAGTTGAAGTCACCCGGCGCGCCACGGCGCTGCCAGTTGGAATAATCACTGCCGACGCGGTCATATACGCTTCGTTTTTGGGGATCGCTGAGAACCTGGTAGGCCTCATTGATCTCCTTGAAGCGTTCCTCTGCTTGTTTGTCGTTCGGGTTTCGATCCGGGTGATACTTTTTGGCCAGGTTGCGATACGCCTTACGGATATCGTCTTCGCCGGCTTTTCGATCCACACCCAGTATCTTGTAGTAATCCTTATAGTCCATAAATAATATTGTCACACTGCGCCAGAGGCTAGTCAAGCACCCGGTTGGATGTTTAACATAACTCTAATCCATTGGATCAGAATCATACGCCCGATGCGCCGCCAAATGAAGGCTTTTACCGCTTCTGCGGCACTATGTAGAAAACCTGCACTGCCTTTTTATTACTTTTGGGAGGCTGACCCGTCAATATTCTTAACGAGATACAGCTCTCCGCGTTCGAAGCCCCGCTCGAGATAATATTCCCGCGTGCCCACAGCTGAGATAACGGCCAGTCGCTCGAACCCTTTTGACCGGGCGATCAAGGCTGCTTCTTCCAGCAGACGCGTGCCAAGACCGGCATGCTGGGCCGCGCCCTTTTTCTCCGCCCCGACGGGCAGGGATTGTCCATACACATGAACCTCGCGGATCAAGGCCGCACCAGACAGATCCTCCATTCCAGTATCAGGAGATTGCCCGCCTGGCAGCGACAGCCGGATGAAACCGGCCAGCCCGTCATCGGGGGTGACATAGGAGAGGAAATGCTCTTCGGCCGCGCCAGCCTGGTAAACTGTGTCATCCAGTTTCAAGGTATCTGCATGAACCGGTTTTCCGCGTACCTCGCGACAGCGCACGCACTGGCATTGTGTGCCGCGCCGCTTCATCTCATCATGAATATCCTGCCGCAGACTGGTGCGCCGGTTGCCTTCCACCACGTTCGTGGAGGGGATGTCGCGAATCACCCGGTTGACGCGGCAGTAGCGCGGAATGGTTGGCTTGACATCCGCGATCAGGTCGATCAATTGCTCGGTGGTGTAGGGATGGAATTCGCCGCGCTGCCAGTACTCATACAGCTCGGCATTCGCCAGAAGCTGGTTGGGATAGATCTTGATCTCATCCGGGCATAGTCCGTGCCATAAACGGGCGAAGTCCTCACGGTCCGATTCGGGAGTCGCTCCCAGGAGGTTCGGCATCCAGTGCAGGACGACCTTGAATCCGGCGGCACGCAGCAGGGATACGGCGCGACGGGTGCATTCCACATCATGGCCGCGCTTGTTGATCTCGAGGATGTGATCGTCCAGGCTTTGCGCACCCATCTGGACCTTGGTCACGCCCAGATGACGCAGCCAGCGGATCTCGTCGGGATTGATCTCATCCGGCCGGGTCTCGATCACCAGGCCCACATTGCGGTGGAGCGCAGTCTCGTTAATGGATTGGATCAGGGGCAGGTCGATCGCAGAGCCTTTTGCTCTTTCAGGCTCTTCCGGCGGGACATGCTGGACGTCGTTCATCGCATCGAAGCAGCGGGCGATGAACCATTCCTGGTAATCCCTTCGGTAGGAGGACCATGTCCCGCCCAGGATGAGCAGCTCGATCTTGTCCGTGGGATGTCCCAGGGAAATCAGCTGATCCATGCGCGAGCGGACCTGGGCATATGGGTCGAACTGGTGCTCCAGCCCGCGCATCGCACCGGGCTCATCGGGCAGGTAGGATTTAGGCATGCGCACGTCGGTGGGGCAGAAGATGCATTTGCCGGGACACGGATAAGGCTTGGTGAGAACCGTGACCGTTGTCACACCCGAGAGGGTGCGCATCGGCTTCATCCGGATCCGGTCGAGCAGGTGGGCATCCTCCTCCAACTCACCGGCCGCGACCATTTCCTTGTAGATCGACACCAGCATGGATTTATTCAAATACCCGCCGCCCCGGATCGGATGGCTGCGCAGAGTCTTGGTCACATCGCGCCCGCGCCGAATCTCCTCGAGCACGGTGCGTGCGAGTTCCTTCTTATCGGGGGTGAGCAAGTGCGTTTCGCGCCAGCGTTCCTGTCGTTCGGTCTGCATCCTTATTTAACCTGTTGGCCCATTTGTGTTGGAAACATCCAACTTAAAATCCTTCTTCAAATCCTTCACATCCTTGTGGTTGAACATGGAGGTATGGAGGCCACATTCCAGCTTGCCGCGTCCAGCCCATCTTCCGGAGCGCTCATCATCGTTGACGCCAATGGCCACGGTACAGGGCGAGCAACCGATGCTGCGATAGCCTCGTTGATAGAGGGGATGTGCGGGCAGCCTGTACTCCTTTGAATATCTTTTTATATCCTCTTTCGTCCAGTTCAGGAGCGGATTGATCTTGAGCAATCCATCCTCCTGCAGCTCCAGGATTTTTGCGTTCGCCCGCACTGCAGTTTGATCCCTGCGAATGCCGCTGATCCAGGCCTGCATATCCTGTAATGCCCGCTGCATCGGCTGGACCTTGTGAATGAAGCAGCACAGGTTTGGATCGTCCAGCGGCAGGGAGCGCAGGCGTTCCCGGGCAAATTCATCCCAGCGGGAGTCACGGTACAGGCTCAGGACGTTCAATTGCCAGTGCGAGGCAAGCTGCTCCTGGAACATCAATGTTTCCCAAAAATGATAGCCGGTATCGAGAAAAAAGATCAGGATATCGTGCCGAATCAGGGAGGCCATGTGCAGCAAAGGCACCGACTGGGTCTGGAACGACGAGCTCAACGCAACCTGTGGCCAAAACGTATCCACGGCCCATTGGATGATCTGCTGCGGTGTTTTTGTCTCGAACTCCTGGGAAAGTTTCTCGATCTCGTCTTTGGAAAGCACCCGAAGATTATACCGTTATAATCGCGGCATGGACGCCGGGACCGCCTTACGCTTAAGTCAGATTAATCAGGAATTTTACACGCGTTTCGGGGATGCCTTTTCGGCTACGCGGCACCGCATCCAGCCCGGCGTGCGGCGCGTACTTGACAGGCTGAACGGGGGCGAATCGATCCTGGACCTGGGCTGTGGAAACGCAGAGCTGGCGCGTGAGCTGGCAAAGCGCGGCCACCGCGGCCCGTATCTCGGCCTGGACTTCAGCGCCCCGCTGCTCAGGGATGCAGAGCCTCAGCCCGAAGGTTTTTCAGCCGGTTTCATCGAAGCCGATCTTACCCAGTTAGCGGAATACAGTGATCAGTTATCGATTCCTGGCGGCTGGTCGATGATCACGGCTTTTGCGGTTTTGCATCACATACCCTCGCATGAAATGCGCCTGCGCATATTGCAAACCATCCACGGGCTACTGGCTGAGGACGGGAAATTTGTTCTTTCCAACTGGAAGTTTTTGAACAGTGAGAAACTTCGAGGCCGGATCCAGGAGTGGTCCGAAGTGGGTTTATCAGAGGGGCAGGTTGACCCGGGTGACTACCTGCTCGATTGGCGGAGTGGAGGTGATGGATTGCGTTATGTCCACCACTTTCGTGAAGAGGAATTAACTTCACTGGCAAAGGCGGCCGGCTTTGCAG
>JBLNAU010000417.1:0-6803 GCA_050259515.1 Syntrophothermus sp. | reverse complement strand
TCACGGGCGGTCTGCGTGCCAAGCATTTGCGGCGAAAGGATCGCGCCGATGGGGCCGGAGATGAACCAGCCGTAGGCAAAGCCGCCTACGTTCTTATACACCGGGCATACATTGGCACACGCACCGCAGCGAATACACTTGAACACTTCACGGCCCACCGGGTCCTTCAACACATTGGATCGGCCATTATCGAGAAGGACGAGATGGAATTCCTTTGGACCGAACTCCCCCTCTTCCCGTCGCGGCCCGGTGATGAACTGAGTATATGTGGAGAGTTTTTGCCCGGTGGCCGAACGGGCAAGCAGCTTGAGAAACACAGTCAGCGACTCCCAGTCCGGAATGACCTTATCGATCCCCACCACTGCCACATGCAGGTCCGGCATCGTCGTGCACATGCGTCCATTGCCTTCGTTGGTGACCAGGACCAGGGTGCCCGTCTCGGCGATCAGGAAGTTTCCCCCGGAGATCCCCATTTCAGCGTTGAGGAACTTTTCACGCAATACTTCCCGTGCAATCCGGGTCAGTTCAACAGGATCGGACGGGGCATCAATGTGAAGCTTTTCGCTGAACAGATCGGCGATCTCCTCCTTTTTAAGATGCACCGCCGGGACTATGATGTGCGAAGGGCCCGTCCCCGCCAGCTGGATGATGTATTCGCCGAGGTCCGTTTCGAGCGCCTCAATGCCGGCCTGCTCGAGTGCGTGATTCAGGCCGATCTCTTCGGTCGCCATGGATTTGGATTTGACCACGGTTTTGACGTGATCCTCCCTGGCGATTTGAAGCACGATCTGCCGCGCCTCCTCAGCGGTCTGCGCCCAGTGGACATGCCCGCCCGCAGCCTGGACCTGTTCTTCCAACCGCGTCAGGTACACGTCCATGTTTTCAATGGTGTGCAGTCGGATATCCGACCCGATCTGGCGCAGCTCCTCCCACTGCGGCAACTCGGCTACCCGGTCTGCTCTTCCCTTTACAAAGCGCTGGGTCGCCTGCTGCACTGCCGAAGGAATGCTGGCAGGCACATGCTCGCTATATTCTTCGAAACCGATGTAGGTGGGAACTTCATGGGTCATGCGCCTGCCTCCCTGGAGGCCAGCAGGTCGATGATGTGCAGGGCGCGGATTTTCGAGCCAGCCTTATGCAACCCGCCGGCGACATTCATCAGGCAGCCCGGCTCACACATGACGACCGTATCGGCACCGCTGGCAACGATATCCTTAACCTTGTTTTCCATCATGGAGCGGCTGACCTCCGGATAGGTCACAGTGAATGCACCCCCAAAGCCGCAGCAGGTCTCCTCTTCCTGGAGCGAGACGAATTCCAACCCTCGCACGAAACTGAGCAGTTTCTTGGCTTCGGTCTTCAGGCCCATCTCACGCAGATAATGGCATGAAGCGTGATAGGTTACCTTGTGCGGATAAACTGCGCCAACATCCGTCACATTTAATACGTTGACGAGGTATTCGGTGAATTCATAAATGCGGGAGGAGATATCCACGGCCAAAGCACGTTCCTTTGTGCCTTCCTTGAACAGGGATGGATAGTGATGCTTGACCATGCTGACGCACGAGCCGGACGGCCCGATGATCGGCGCATCGCTTTTGGCAAAGGCATGCATGAAATTGAGGGCAACCGGGCGCGTTTTATCTTCAAAGCCATTGTTGAAGAGGGGCTGTCCGCAGCAGGTTTGCTCGGGCGGAAAGACCAGTTCCACACCCAGTTGCTCCAACAGATGCGTCATGTTCTGAAGCGTGGAGGTGTAGAACTGGTCACCGAGGCAGGTAAGAAACAGTTGAGCTTTAGGCATGTTGGCTACCGCAGGAAGGCTTCGTGCAAACCGCCATCCACACTGATGATCTGCCCGGTCGTTTTGCTGAACTTGCTGCTGCTCAGTAGATAGGCAACTTCCGCCTGGTCAGCCAGTGTGATGGGAGACTTGGTGAGGGTCCGCTGGGCATAGAATTTGGCCAGTTTCTCACGCAACTCTTCCGTGGATTCACTTTCCTCGAAATGGATGTTGTATTTCACAAGCGAGCTGATCACCCGGTCGCGCGGGAACATGCTGCTTCCTTCCACGACCGTGGCCGGCGCCAGGCCATTGACCCGGACCAGTGGAGCGAGCTCGATCGCCAGCTCGCGGACCAGGTGATTGGCAGCCGCTTTACTGGTATCGTAGGCAAAGGAACCCTGCTTGGCAACCGCGGCATTGGCGCTGGTCGTGATCACGAGGCTGCCCTTCAACCCCTGCGCGTTCCAGATCCTTTTGGCTTCATCGGCGACCAGGTAGGGGCCGGTCACGTTGATGGCATAGGTCAGCGCCCATTTCTCATCGGGAATATATCCCTGCTTGTCCGGCGGAACAAAGATCCCAGCCGTAATGATGATATTGTCAACGCCGCCATAGGCGAGAACGACATTTTCAAACAGTTTGCGAATGCTTTCCCGGCTGGTGATATCCACGCCGAGGCCCAGGGCAGGTCCGCAACCGGAAATGCCAGTACCGGCAACGCCGATGCCCACGCCGTACGTGTCAACCAGTTCCTGTGCGGTTGCACGGGCAGATTCTTCGGAGAGATCCGCACAGACGACATGGGCGCCCTCCTTCGCCAGGCGGTGAGCTGTCGCTTTCCCGATTCCGCTGCCGGCGCCGATCACCACGACGATGTTGCGGGCCAGTTCCTTCTCGGGCGGCATGCGCTTCAGCTTGGCTTCCTCGAGCAGCCAGTACTCGATATCGAAGGCCTCCTGGCGCGGCAGGCCCTGGTATTCACTGATCGCTTCCGATGCGCGCATCACCTCAATGGCCAGTGAATAGAACTCAGCCGTTACCCGGCTCTCGCTTTTATTTTTACCCCAGGCGATCAGCCCAAGACCCGGGATCAGGATCACGGTCGGGTTGGGATCGCGCATGGCCGGTGAATTCGGATGCTTGCAACTCTCGTAATAGGCTGTGTAATCGGCGCGGTAGGCAGCCAGTCCCTTTTCCAGCTTTTCGACCAGGATCTCGTAGGACTCATGCTGAGGATCCCAATCCACATATAACGGTTTGATCTTCGTTCGCAGGAAGTGATCCGGGCAGGAGGTGCCGATCTCGGCCAGACGATGGGCGTCCACACTGTTGACGAACTGCAACACACTTTCGGTCGCATGCACGGTACCGATGAAGCGGTTCTTCTGTGAGACCATGCCACGCAGCGTGGGAAGTAATTTGACAAGAATTTGATCCCGTGACTGATCATCCGGGGTGGAATACTTTTGTCCGCCAAACGTTCGATCGCCTTTATCGCGCTGCTCGATATAGCGGGCAGCCTTCTCGACCAGTGTCAGCGTCAGCTCATAACAGGCCTTGTCATCGTCCGCCCAGTTGATCAGGCCATGCTGCCCCATCACCAGGCCTTTGAGGTCCGGGTCCTGTTTCAACTTGTTTCGCATGACCAGGCCAAGGTCAAACCCCGGACGCTGCCAGGGTACCCAGCCGACTTCCTCTTCAAATATTTCCTGCGTCAGGCGCTCCTGGTCCTTGCTGGCCGCGATGGCGATCACCGAGACCGGGTGCATATGGTCGACGTGCCTGAAAGGGATCAAGCCGTGCAGCGGTGTGTCAATCGAGCTGGCTGCCGGGTTGAGATCAAATGTAGTCTGGCGGTACATATCCACCATTTTGTCTTCGATCTCGCTCTTCACGCCTTTGACCTCCGCCTTGTTGTAGATATTTTCCAGGGACAGGAATTTATCCATATATAGCGATGCAAAGTTGGCCCGTGTGGAAGTCCGCAGGTCACCGCCTGAGCCCTTGACCCACAGGACGTCCACCTCCTCCCCGCTTAAGGGATCAGCCATCCTGATCTTGGAGGAGGTGTTCCCGCCACCGGTGTTGGTAATGCGCTGGTCTGCACCCAGGATATTGCTGCGATAGCGCAAACGCTCCACCGCATCCAGCTGACCGGCAGTGTTATCATCCCATAAATAGTTGACATGCTCAAAATTTTCTGTTTTCGCTGACATTATTTTCCTATAAATATTTTCGATTTATGAACCTGCTCAATAAACAGTTTAGAACTTGTTATAAGACTCGCTCATCTTGCGATATTCGATAAAGGGTTCGTTGATCTGTTTGGCGAACAGCATGATCTGGCAGGCCTCCTCCAGCGTGGAAGACCAGAAGAATGCCTCATCCAAAGTCTGGCCGGTGGCGAAGCTTCCATGCCCGCGCAGCATAATGATCTTGTAGTTCTTCAGGGCCCCGGCGACCTTGTTCGCCATCTGCGGCGTACCGGAGGCAAATTCCTCGGTGACGATCGGAATCTTCTTGAGCAGGTAGGAGGCCTCATTATCGATCGGCACGATCTCATCCCGGGAAAGGGAAAAGGCGATCGCGGTGCGAGGATGGCAGTGACAGATCGCCAGGGCCGGCGTGTTCATGTAAACGGTGCGATGCACCAGGAGCTCGGTGGAAGCCAGGGCAACGCCGCTGTCGTTCTTATCCAGCCGGGTTTCGATCAGGTCGTGAGGCTTGAGCTGCCCAAGCATTGCGCCGCGGCGTTTGATGATCACCCGGTCCCCCAGGCGGATGGACAGGTTTCCCCCGTGCGATGAAATCATGTTGGCGGTGTACAGGTCACGGCCGATCTCACGGAACATTTCGTAAATTCTTTGGTCAACCATTACAATCTCCTTTGCCTTTACACCAGGTTCGCCAGGCCCAGCTCTGCCAGCTTCTTCTGGGTGGGCACGCCGTTCTCATCCCAGCCGCGGGTCCGATAGTATTCCTTGAGCATAGGTTCTAGATGGGAAACCCAACCCTTGGAGGGGCCCTCTGTCGGCGCTTCGGTCAATAGACGAGGCGGAAGCGTATCGTCCCGGGCCGTAAACCCTTCGCGATTGTTATACAGCCGCTCCATGTTCCAGACCCGCTCGCCAGCCTTGATCAAATCTCCGGTGGCATACTGGATCCCGGTCACCGCGCTCAGGACGCGGGCAAAATATTCATCCGCCACGCCCATGTTGGTGAATTTACAGATCACCAGCGAATCGATCGCGGCATTTGAATTCTGGTTCAGGATGACAAAACTGGATTTGCCCTGCACCTGGAAGCGGTCGATCATCTTCGGGAGCCCGAGCACTTCGAGGCCGATCATATTCCCGCGCATGTGACAGCCGCCCCGGTTTGACGTGGCGTAGAGCAATCCCTGGCCCTGCAGAGCGCGCGGATCATAAGCCGGCATCTCCATCCCTTTGGCGGACATGGATAATTCGGGGTGCCCATAGCGGGTCGCCAGGCGCAGGCTGCCATCGGCCAGCTCGGCACCAATATCCCTGCGATACGCCATCGCCTCCACCGTCGGAGCCAGGACGTCCGCCCTGCCGAAGCACAGATCGGAGTTGAGGTAACCCTTCTCGGTCAGTTCCATCGCGCAGGCGATGGTTGAGCCAGCCGAGATGGTATCCAGTCCCAGGTCATTACAGAGGGAATTGACTTCGATGATCGCGGCAAGATCGTCGATCCCGCACTGCGCACCAAAGGCCCAGGTCGTTTCGAACTCAGGGCCCTCTGCTTCGAGCTTTTCCGTTTTGCTGATGCGCGTGCAGCTGATCGGACAAGCCCAACAGGAGGCATTCCTGACCAGGTACTTTTCGGTCAGCTCCTCACCGGAAATTGCATCCGCGCCCTCAAACTGGGTCTGCTGGTGATTGCGTGTGGAAAGCGCGCCGATGTTGTTCATGATGTTCATCAGGACAACGGTGCCGAACTCGGGCAGCGCCTGGCTGGTAAGCGGGCTTGCAGCCAGAAGCTTGCGTGTCTCATAGAGCAGGAACTTGAATCGCTCCTGATCCTGGATCTCAGGTCGTTCCCTGCCTTCGACGACAATGGCCTTCAAGTTCTTCGATCCCATGACTGCACCGGGTCCCCCGCGCGCCAGGGCCCGTTCGCGGTCATTCATGATCGAAGCGATACGGCTCAGGTTCTCACCCGCCGGACCGATGCAAAGCACATTGCGCCTGTTGTTATTCTGTCCCAGCTTTTCGGTCAGGGCATAGACGCCCATCCCCCAAAGCTCACTGGCATCATGGAACGTGATCCCCTCCGGCTTGATCTCGATCCAGACCGGCTTTTCAGCTTTGCCGCGGACAATCATTACATCATAGCCGGTCTTTTTAAACTGCATGCCCCAGTATCCACCGGAATTTGCATCCAGCACGGTGCCCGTGAGCGGACTCTTCGTCGTCACCGAAAAGCGATTGCTCGTTTGATACCCGGTCCCCGTCAGAGGACCATTGGTGAAGATCAACACATTTTCAGGCGAAAGAGGATCCACATCGGGACCCACAATCTCCCATAACAGGCGCGCACCCAGTCCACGCCCTCCAATAAACAGGTGCGCCATCTCCATATCGAGGGGATATGTTCGATATGTGAGTGTAGTGAGATCGATATCCAAAACCTTTTCAAACCAACCAGACATATCATTCTCCTATGCTAAGCTCCGCCGGCGATCGGCGGGAAAACTGCAATGACATCCTGCTCCGTCACTTGCGTGTTGAGCTCATTCGTATTATGACCATTCAAAGTAACAATCACGTGAGGACGAAGCTCGTTCTTCTCCAGAAGGAGAATCTCCAGGGAAGGGCTGGTTTTCGCCAGTTGCCTTAAAACCGCTCCCAACGTCTCCCCCGCGATGGATACTTCCTTCGTCCCGGCCAGCTTACGCAAGTTCGCAAATAACTTTACAGTGGGCATAAAATCTCACAGGGGTGACTGTCACCTGTCTGCCAATTCCTTCTTTTCGTAATCCTTGATCGCACTC
>JBLNAU010000416.1:0-7129 GCA_050259515.1 Syntrophothermus sp. | reverse complement strand
ACCGCAGCATAAAACCCAACTTTCGATACAGTTTTTGTTTCCATTTTTGCTCCTTTGCAAGGATACTTTGCTAGATACTTATTACGACCCCGCCGATTCAGAGGCGGATACTCTTGTTATAGAGACCAGGATCAAGTGGAGGTCATGAATTCTGGAAAGTACGCCGAACAATGCGGCCTGATCCACCAAGGTGCCACTCAATATCGTTTCACCGCTCGGTCGCTGGCACATCTCTAATCCTTCAAACCACTGCGACCAGTGATCGGGAAGGTGACCTTCCACTCGAATCTCGTAAACCCAGGGAATGTCCATATTCATACAACCTTTTGTGTGAGCAAGGGATGGATGCCTTCAGCCCAGGCTCGCACTGCCTTCCAGTCACGGCGGTCATCCTTGGGAAAGATGCCAAGGGCAACCACCGTCCGCAATTTCACTGAATCCCAGTTGAAAGGCAGCTTGCTGAAATCCAACCGGCCGGCGAACAGACCTTCACTCACGGGCTGTACCAGTGCCCGAACCGGTGCGATCCATTGGCTTACTGCCTGCCGGTATTGTTTACCATTCGACATCGCCATCGTAATGCTTACAGTGAATGTTGCAACCCGTTTTCGGGCTAACTCCACCTGATGATTCTGGATAAATTTCATTGCTTCGGGGGACCATTTTGATTTACGAATGGGGCTGCCGATCACAACCGCGGAAAAGCCGGACAGGCTCTCCACATCTCGCATGGGAAGCAGCTCGACCTGTGCGGAGGTCTGAGCCAGGGTTTCTGCGATTGCTTCTGCAATCTCTGCCGTGGAGCCGGTGTAGCTGGTGTAGGTAACAAGAATTCTTTCGTTCATTTCTTCTCCTCTGTTTTTATGATCTGAATATAAAACCATGGAGAGAAAAAATCTCTGTACCAAGGTGGTGTATTTGGTTTGGAGATAAAAAAGCGGAGGTGTACTTAAGTACACCTCCGCAGCCCGGAAACAGATTACGAACTGTTATGTATCAATCTGAAGCAAACCCAACAGCCGGGCACGCGCAACCGCTTGCGTCCGATTGCTGACATTCAACTTGTTGTAGATGTTCCCGGTATGCTTCTTCACGGCACTGAGGCTGATGACCAGCTCATCTGCGATAACCTGGTTAGGGTCCCCGGCCGCGATCAACTGCAGGACTTCCAGTTCGCGTGGAGTCAGGGGATCGATCGGCGATAGATCCGGATCAACCGCCCCGACAGGTGCCGCCAGTGCGACCTGTGTTTTGGGGAAGGCTGCCAAAATCCCCTGGATGTAAGCGGGGCTTACACTTCCAGGCATGTGACGCTTGAGCAGAGTTGCCAGTGCGCCGGCAATGGGCTGTCCTTCTTCAAGAAAGATGCTGATAAATCCTTCCGTTTCGGCAAGCTCGAGTGCCCTCATTACATCATCCAAACTGGCCTGAACTTCCCCCAGGGCCGTATACAGCTGGGCGCGCAGCAGGAGAGTCTGCAGGGCAACCGGGAGATGCCTGGCTCGGAACGATCCTTGAAGGACAGTGCCGGCAAGCTCGATCCCTGTCCGCAGCGCTGACCGCTCGTTCGCCAGGCGAGCCTGATATAAAAGAGTACGCAAGGCGGCGTTATACAGCAGTCCTTGAGGATGTGCGAGAAGGGAATCGGGATCTATCTGAGGATAAGAAAATCCATGACCAAACGAAAATCCATGGGGCCGGAGGGCCGCTTCGGTTTGGTGAAAGCGGTCCAGAGCAAGAAAGATACTGACCTGCTCTGCAACTACTTCCTCCCCGACCAGGGACGGGGCGGCCGTCTGCACCAGCTCGAGGGCCATCTCAATTTCCCGGACTGACTCTGCGAGCCTGCCCTCCATCTGGAAGAGCCGCGAGAGAAAAACACTATGATAGATCCTTGCATCGCTGAAGCCGCCGGGGAGACTCCACCGTACAGAAAGCTCAAAATACCGGCGCGCTTCTTCCAGGTTGTGCCAGTGATAATGGATTTGTGCGAGCTCCCCATACAATGTTGCACTGAACGGAGTGAACGAGCCGGATCGCTCGGCCAATTGAAGACCCTGTGAGACGATCTCATGCGCAGAATTCAGCCTTCCCTGTTGAAGGACAACAAGCCCCAGGAAGGACAGGCCAAAGACTTCGGATACCAGATCGCCAGCCTGCCTGCTCTCCCGGATCATTGCCTCTGCCGCTTGCACCGCCCTGTCGTAATCGAGCATTTGCCGGTATGCATTGGCCAGACCCATATACGTCATAATGCGAACCTGGATCTGGTCCGTAGACAGATATAGAAGCGCCTGCTCTGCCAGGTCGCGGCTCTCTTCGAGTTTTCCTTGCGCGCTCAGGAGGATCGACTGGAGAGCCAGCCATTCGCCCTGCATGGATGCGTACATCTCGCCGGATTCGGGCTGGGAAAATTGGATCTGTAGCCGCTCGAGATAAGGGGCAGCCTGGACCGCGTCGCGCCGCATGAGATACATCCAGGCAAATGTCATATTGAGCCGCGCGCTTTTACTCACGTAGGCCGGTGGAATTAGTCGCAGCCAGTCTTCCACGGTTTTGAAATAGGCCTTCAGGATCATGGCTGAAGCGATCTTTTCCAGGAGCTTAACGGCAGATACATAATCGGCGGCTGCCAGGCGATGCTCCATCGCCTCATTCAGCATGCCCGCCTTTTCGTACCACCAGGCAGCACGCTGGTGCAGGGTGGCGATCTCCTCTGCGGCCAGATTTTGCTGAAGGAATACCTTGAGCAGATCGGCAAACAGGCGGTGATAGCGAAACCATTCTCCTTCATCATCCAGAGGAATGACAAACAAGTTTGCCTGGTACAGGCTCCTGAGCATTGCCTGGCTTTCTGGATGTCCACTCACAGCCTCGCACAGGCTGGCGTTCATGCGTTCCAGAATGGATGTTTGCAAGAGAAAGCCGTTTACGTCTTCCGGCTGCTGTCCCAATACCTCCTGCATCAGGTACTCTGCCACATATACATGGCTTCCAGAGAATGCCTGGATGAAGCTGGTGACATCATTGCGCCCCTTCATCGAGATGGCCGCTAGCTGCAAACTGGCGATCCAGCCCTCGGTGCGGGCATCCAGAGCCGCCACATCTGCGTCAGTGAGAGCCAGTCCCATGACTTCGTTGAGAAAGGCAGCCGTCTCTTCGCTTGAGAAGCGCAGATCTGCCGACCGGATCTCCACCAGCTGGTTTCGAACGCGGAGGCGCGCCAGCGGCCAGGGAGGGTCGACACGCGTGGATAGCACGAGATGCAGATTGCTTGGCAGATGATCCAAAAGAAACCCGAGATCTGCATGGATGGATGCGTTCTGGATCACATGGTAGTCATCGAGAATCAGTACAATTTCATCCGGGATCCCGACCAGGTCATTAATGAGAAGAGTAGGGATGGCTTCGCCGGGTAAAGGTTGGGGGCTTTTCAACAGAGCCAGCGCAGATTCGCCGATTTTGGATGGAATGGATTGGAGGGCTGTAATCAGGTATGTCCAGAATTGGACAGGATCGTTATCTCCCTCACCTAACGCCACCCATCCTACAGCATGCGGAAGTTGGTTTACATATTCACCCAGCAGGGTGGTCTTACCAAAACCTGCCGGTCCGGAAAGCAGTACAAAACTGCCCTTCTGCTCTGTACCGGCGAGCAGCTTTTTGACCAGATGCGGCCGTGAAACAGCATTGGGCCTTGGGCGTGGGATGTGCAGTTTGGTGGAGAGAAGAGGAACAGACATGGTTTTCGTTCATCAATGTAGATGTTTACAATACCACGTAAGCATATGTCAGGCATGCATCGAAATCATTATACCTTCGGTTTTCCCTTCAAATCAAAAAAGGAAAAACAAAGAGTAGCTAGACAACCAGCTTTTGATGACAAATGACACTAAATTAGATAGACAACCTGATCTATTATTCCGGTCAAAATTTCTGCCGAAAGAAAAAAGATCATGAACAAACACGCAGTCAGTACGGTCGGTTTTTGGTCAGCCTTATTGGCTTTTCTGTTCAGCAACACATTTACGGTTGGCGCAGTGGTCGGGGGGATGCTGCCCAAGCCCTGGGATGCGATTCTACCCGTGGCTCCTTCACTGCTGCTTGCTCCTACTTTTGCGATCATGATGGTCGCCTTACATCGTGCTGCCCCGGAGGACAAGAAGATATGGAGTCACATTGCCCTGGTGATTGCTATGCTGTATGCGGTGATTGCCTCCATCGTGTATGTCACCTGGCTATTTGTGCTTGAACCCCATGTCATGCAGGGAACACAGGCAAGTGTCCCGGCCTTCGCCTTCGGGCCGGGGACGTTTTTACAAATGTTGGACGGAATAGCCTATTTCTACTCCTGCCTGGCCGCTTTCTTTACTGTGCCGATATTTGCTCATAAAGGTTTGGAGCGCTGGCTGCGCTGGACCGCGATCGCAAACGGAATTGTTGCCATTCCTGTTTTTCTATCCTATATTTACTTCAACACTGCCCTGGGCATCTGGTGGAGTCTGACCATTCCACTGTTCACTATTTTGCTGGCCATCTATTTCAGGCGTGAAAGCCGGTTGGTACAGCCATCTCTCTCATGAGAACATGCCTATGAAACGTAAATCCTTTATCCTGGGCCTGGGAGGATTATCGGCTGCGCTCTGGCTCCTTCACAGGTACGGACTCCACTCTGGAGCAACCTGGTCTGAATACCGGCAACCGCTCCCGGGGGATCAAATGATTCCCCGTCCCGACGTAGAGATCACGAACGCCCTTACCATCCACGCCCCGGCGGAGAGCATCTGGCCCTGGCTGGTTCAAATGGGATACTATCGCGGCGGCTGGTTTACAGATAGCACATGGAAGGATTGGGATTACCTGCCCGATCGGGTCATGCGGTATTTTGTTCGTGAAGAAGCTGAGCAGTCCGGATATGGCCACCGGGACACGCCAACAGCCACGCAAATTGTTTCCGAATTCCAGAAACTGGAAAAAGGAGATAGGATCCTGGATGGACCTCCGGGGACGGCTTTCTTCACCGTGAGCGATATCGAGCCAAACAGACGGATGGTCTTATACTCCGATACCCATCTGCGCTTTCTGTTCCCTAAATCGATCCGGGAGAACTCCAGGATTGGTGTTGGCGGTGAATTTACCTGGGGATTTTTCCTTGAGCCGATCGATCAGACTCATACCCGATTATTCTTGCGCACGCGGGGCACCGTGCGTCCATGGTGGTATCGGCTCTTTATAAGCGCCACCATACCGATCGCAAACATCCTTCTGGCTCACAAGATGTTAAATGGTATCAAGGAGCACGTTGAACAAAGTATGTCCCTCGGGACCTAGCCGGTATAACTGAAGCCATGCCAGAGATACTTCTCGCGACCAAGTTATCCCCTCCTTTCCTTCCTCCAGGATTGCTGCAACGACAGTCTCTTTTAGAGCTGTTTGAAAGCGGTCTCGCTCTTGAAAAACGCCTGATACTGGTCTGTGCTCCGCCAGGGTATGGAAAGACAACCTTAGTTTGCGAGGGGTTGAAAAATACATCAAATATAGCCTGGGTTTCCCTGGAGGAAAGTGAGAACGATCCGCGACAATTTCTTTCCTATCTTGTGGCCGGCCTTCAAAAGGCATTCCCGGGATGCGGAGAACCGGTACAAGGACTCCTGAAATCCCCACAACCGCCTCCATTGCAGGCAATCCTGTCTTTAATTTTGAATGACCTAGCCAGTGTTCCGACACCCGGCGTCCTTGTTTTGGATGATTATCAAACAATCCATACCCCTACTATCCATGAAGGGCTTACGTTCCTCCTGGATCATCTTCCTCCAGGCAAGCACATAGTGATTACAACCCGATCTGACCCGGCGCTGCCATTGCATCGCTATCGCACGCGCGGGCAAATGGTGGAGATCCGCGCCGAGGATCTACGATTTTCCCGCCAAGAAGTCTCCAGCTACATGGAAAAAATTGGCAGGGTGCTGCTCAATAGCACTGAACTCGCCACCCTGGAGAGGCGTACCGAGGGCTGGGTGGCTGGACTCCAGATGGTAGCGATTTCCCTGCGCGGGAAAAGCGATCAGGAACAGTTCATCCGTGCCCTGGCCGGCACCAACCGTTTCATTCTCGACTACCTTGTAGAGGAAGTCCTCAGCACTCAACCAGACGAAGTGCAAAAATTCCTGATGGAAACAGCCATCCTCGATCGGCTGTGTGCGTCGCTGTGCGATGCTCTTACCAAAATAGGTACGGATGCCAGCCAGGAGCTCCTCCAATATCTGGAACGTGCCAATCTGTTCATCATTCCCCTGGACGACGAGCGGAGTTGGTATCGCTACCACCATCTGTTCCGGGACCTGCTGGTGATGCGATTGAAACAGTCCTTTCCTGAGAGGCTGAGCGCATTGCATCGAAGCGCTGCGGATTGGTTTGAGAAGAATGGCTGGATCAGTGAAGCTGTCCATCACAATATTCAGGCTGGTGATTTTGACCGGGCTGCGGACCTGGTAGAGCGGCATAGCCTGGCGTTGTTTGCACAGGGCAATCTGGATCAAATGGTTGGCTGGATCCGGAAGCTGCCGGCAGATCTTTCAGCCCATCGCCCCTGGCTGAGCATTTATCAGGCTTGGGCTCTCGCTTTCATGGGGAAAAACATCGAAGCAGAGGAACACATAGAGATTGCGATCCGGAGTCTGGACCAAAGCGTTCCATCGCTCGCAGAGAGAAAAAAACTCTGGACAGAGATTCACGGTATTCGCGGGCTGCTGGCAATTACCTCAGCAAGTCCCATCAAGGCTTTGGCTCTTGCCGACCTGCTCGAGGAAGAAGTTCCTCAGGAAAGTCTATTTGCCCGTAGTGTCATCCTGTGGTCTCTCGGGTATGCCTGGCGTATGCAGGGAGAGCTTGCCAGGGCGGTTGCAGCATTTCGAGAAGTCCTGTCGATCGGGCGGCAGATCGACAACTTGTGGACCATGTCAACTGGCTTTGCAGATTTGGGAATGGCATTACGTTTATCCGGCAGGTTGAATGAAGCCGAGACGGTCTTCAGGGATGGCCTGGATATCATGCGCCAGGCAGGAGCCAGTGGATTAGGGTTTATAGGTCGGTTGCAGTCATTCCTGGCCAGCATCCTTTATGAGCAAAA
>JBLNAU010000415.1:0-3787 GCA_050259515.1 Syntrophothermus sp. | reverse complement strand
GGCGGGCCTGGCGGATATTCCCATGATCGCCTTTGGGCGGATCGAATATCTGGCCTCCCAGCACGGCCATGATGCCGCGACACTCGAGAAGCCGTCTCCCTTCCACGCCCTGGCGGCTGTGCTGGCAGCATGGACCGGTGAAGAGCTGATGGCCTTGCAGGCAGCCAATCACTGGTACGAGACCAATTCGCTGAACGGAAAATTCGTAAAGCTGCCGAAGTCGTTTGATTTGTTTGTTGTGGAGGATACGATGGGCGGGGTGAGATCTGTCCGGACCGCGGCGGAGATCCTTAAAGCATCCGGCTTCCAGGTGAACCTGCACCCGATCGGGTTGACCCTGGGGAACGACACCAAGGCCTCTGCCTTCCGGCGCGCCCACGTGCCTTACTATTCAGATTGGGAATCGATCATCGATGTGATCGACTGATGGATCTTAATATCCACCCTGATCTATTTTCTTGCGAAGCGAGTGAGTCTCCGATCAACAAGCGGCCCCACTCCTCTTGATCTTTAAGGGAGCGGAAGCTTTCCGGCATACCCGGTCAGCTCTACATATCCATTGCCGCGGACTACTTTTCCCTGGCATGTTCCCTCAAAACGGACGGCTCCCTCCCAGTAGGTCACTGCCGGAAAGGCGAGCTCCTGTTCCGACATCCAGGGATGGACCTGGAGAAGACAGGCAGGCTGGTCCACCCGGACCTCCCAGCCAGCAGGATACTCTCCCTGCGTATGGGGACTGCGCCAGGTATCCTGGACCTGGATCGCAAAGTTGTCATTCATAAAAGGCCGGGAGGTTCCATCAGCTTCGCTAAAGGTTCCACTGGAGGAGGCGGAGATCGACCCGCCGCGCTCGCGCAACTGGAACAGCATCAGGGCGGAGCCATCTTCCAATTGCAGGGAAAACCAGTCCCAGCCGACCTGCTCCGGATCGAGCAGGCCGCTGCTGAAATCGTGATCCATCCAGGCCAGCCCGCTGACCGGATAACGGGTTCCATCCACCTGCACGGCTCCCTCGGCCTTCAGGCGCGGCTGGCTGAAGTAATAGGAGGCATTGGTCGAGCCATTCCCTCCCCGGCTATAGCCCTGGTCGCCATGCAGGACAATCCCCATCTCATCGGTTAATGTCAGGTCGAGATGGATGCCCTCCTGTTCTGCTTGAAGAGTATAGATGCCTGGTTTACGTTCGGTGATATTCCAATCCTCCAGCCAGGCACGGAAGGGCTGGCTCTGTGCGCCGGCCAACCCTGGGCCGGGACGAGAATAGCGCTCAAAAGCGTGAAACTTCCCGCCCCCAATATCGCTAACAGCAAAATGGGCAAAGTACAGGCTGTGCCCATACCACTGCGAGCCGGCAGGAAGCGTAACGGTCGGGGGCAGCAACCCCACCCGGAAGATTGTCAGCTCGAAGCCAAAGTGACGCCCTTCGGAGGTCTGCAGGTTGCCGGTGTAATACCACCACTCGGTGCGGTAATCCTCATGCGCCCCCATGTCCTGTGGGAACGTCAGCGGACGTGTGCCATCGGGAATGGAAAATCCTGATTGGGCCTGGGGATTGATATCCTGCATATTTGGGATGCGGACGGAGGAGGAGGGCAGCTTCGCGGAAGTACACGAGGAGAGGAAAATGAGGGTGATCAAAAAGAGAAAGGTACGGGACATGTGAGTTCTCGGATGAGCATTATACGTGAGTCGTCCGGTGGACAGGGTTAGTCCAGGGTTAGTTTTTATGGAACTCTGACTCTCGACCGCTGCCTCCATGCCACACAAGGAAGTCTATTCTCCTCCATGACGGGCTTGCATAAATATTCCTCTTATATACCCCGGCTACAATCGTTCGCATGACTGCTTTTCTTCGTTTTCATGATCTGACCAAATCCTATTATGAGGGGGACCTGCGCAGAGTGGTCCTGCAGAACGCTCATGCGGAATTCCAGCCCGGCCAGATGACCGTGATCCTCGGCCGGAGCGGCAGCGGCAAGAGCACCCTGCTGAACCTGATTAGCGGCATCGACGCGCCGGACAGCGGCCAGGTGTGGATCGATGGTCAGGATCTGACGGCCCTTTCCGAGCGTGACCGCACACTTTTCCGGCGTGCCCGCATTGGTTTTATCTTCCAATTCTTCAATCTCATCCCGACTTTGACGGTTGGCGAAAATGTCAGCCTGCCTCTTGAGCTGAATCGTTTCCCTGGCGGGCAGGTGCGGGAAAAGGCGGAGGCGCTCCTGAAGCAGGTTGGCCTGCTCGATCGCTGGGATACCTTCCCCGAGAAGCTTTCAGGGGGCGAGCAGCAGCGCGTTGCCCTGGCACGGGCGCTGGTCCATGACCCGCTGTTGATCCTGGCCGATGAGCCCACCGGGAACCTGGACGAGGAGACCGGAACCCAGGTGATGTCCCTGCTGGCCCGCCTGGCTCGCGAGCAGGACCGCACCCTGCTGATGGTCACGCACAGCCAGGAGGCTGCCTCGCACGCCGACCGCGTCCTGCGGCTCTCGCATGGACAGCTGGTCGAGGAGCGCTGACATGCTCTCCCTGCGGACCCTGCTTCGGCATCCCCTCCAGTTCGCCATCATGACCCTGGGTATCGCCCTCGGCGTGGCTGTGATGGTCAGCATTGACCTTGCCAATGCCAGCGCGGCCCGCGCCTTTGACCTGAGTGCCAGTGCGGTGACCGGCCGCGCCACCCATTCCATCGTCGGAAGCGCGGATGGTGTGGACGAATCCCTGTACGTGAAGCTGCGCACCGATCCGGAGTGGCGCGGCAGGCTGGAGAGCGCGCCGCTGGTGGTTGGCTACGTATCCAGCTCGCAGCTTGGGGAGGTTCCCTTCACACTCTTGGGCATTGACCCCTTCGCGGAGGCTCCCTTTCGCAGTTACCTGGGTTCCGCAGGCGGCGCCGCTCCCCAGACGATCGCTGCCTTGTTATTGGTGCCAGGCTCTGTGCTGCTTTCTGCGCAGACCGCCGAGCGTTATGGTATCCATCCATGTTCTCCGGAAGCGTTGAGCGAGGCCTGCCGACTGCAGCTCTCCCTGAACGGCGAATTGCGCACAGTGTATCTGACCGGCCTGCTCGAGCCCTCCGATGATTTTTCGCGGCGCGCCCTGGATACAATGATCCTGACCGACATCGCCACCGCCCAAAGCCTGAGCGGGACAAAAGGCAGGCTGTCCCAGATCGATCTGATCCTGCCGGAGGGTTTTGACACCACACAGCTCACTGCCGACCTGCCCGCAGGGACCCTGCTGGTGCCTTCCCAGACCCGCAATGGGCAGGTGGCGGAGATGTCCAGGGCGTTCCAGGTCAATCTCACCGCCCTCAGCCTGCTGGCATTGGTGGTGGGCATCTTCCTGATCTATAACGCCATGACCTTCTCGGTCATCCAGCGGCGTCCGCTGTTTGGAACGCTGCGCAGCCTCGGTTATACAAGAGAACAGGTCTTTGGTATGGTGCTGGGAGAGGCTGCCCTGATCGGCGCGCTGGGTTCCGTGCTGGGGCTCGGGCTGGGGATTTTGCTCGGCCAGGGCGCGGTGCAGATGGTCACCCAGACCATCAACGATCTATACTTTGTCCTCAGCGTCCGGGGAGTCCAGGTTCCAGTATCGAGCCTGGTCAAAGGCGGATCTGCGGGGTTGCTGGCGAGCCTGATCGCCGCGGCTCTCCCGGCCTGGGAGGCGGCTTCCGTCCCGCCTCGCCAGGCGCTCTCCCGGACCGGGCTGGAAGGAAAGGTGGAGGGGGTGGTCGGCCGGGCGGCGGTTGCTGGAATCCTTGGCGCGTTGATCGGAGCCGTGA
>JBLNAU010000414.1:0-3398 GCA_050259515.1 Syntrophothermus sp. | reverse complement strand
TGATCCCGATCGCTCGTTCCAACCTGCATGCCGTTCTCTTCGCTGCCCGGGATGCAAGCGGATCTCCTTTCCGCGGGGCCGACCTGGAGATGTTTTTTGTTCTGGCTCGCCAGGCGGTCGTTGCCATGGAAAATGCGCGCCTGTATGAAGATCTGCGGAACTACGTCCGGCAGGTGGAGGAATCCCAGCAGGCGCTGCTGCGGGTGGAAAAGATGGCGGCTGCGGGCAGGTTGACCGCTTCCATCGCTCATGAAGTTAACAATCCGCTTCAGTCTGTGCAGAACTGCCTGCACCTGGCCGGGCGGGAGGATCTTGAGCCTGAAAAGCGGCGGGAATATTTTGAGCTTGCCCAAAAGGAGCTGGATCGCCTGAGCAAGACCGTTCAGCGCATGCTCGATTTTTACAGACCGGGAGCCGTGCGCGTCGAGCAGGTGGATATCCTCGACCTGTTAAGCCATGTGTTAAGCTTGACCTCCTCCCAGCTTCGTTCAAAGAACATTCATATCAAGACTCAGTTGCCCGAATCGATGCCCGAGATCTTTGCCGTCAGCAGCCAGATCCAGCAGATCTTTTTTAACCTGATCCTGAACGCCCTGGACGCCATGCCGGAAGGAGGAGAATTAACAGTGGGCGCACAGGCCGTGACTGACGGTGTGGAGATCACCTTTGAGGACAATGGACCTGGCATCCCGGAGGAACGCCGGGAAAATATTTTTGAGCCATTTTTCAGTACGAAGGAAGGAGGTACCGGTTTGGGCCTGACTGTGAGTTACAATATCGCTACTGCGCACGGTGGAACGCTCGACCTTGTCAACGGACAGGGTGCCGGTGCCTGTTTCAGGTTATTTTTGCCCATGGGAGATAAGCAATGAAATCCAATATATTAGTCGTGGACGATGAACCTGTTGCCCGTCAGTCATTAACTGACATTCTGCGCCTGGAGGGATATACAGTCAATTCTGTCCCCAACGGTCAGGCGGCAGTGGAATATGTACGAACTCACCCGGTTGAGCTCATGGTGGTTGACCTGCGCATGCCCGGCATGGATGGGCTGGAGGTCGTTCAAGTGGTTAATCAGATCTCTCCTGAAACGGAGATCATTCTCCTGACCGCCTTTGGCACAACTGAATCTGCCATACAAGCCTTGCGCCTGAGAATCCATGATTATCTGCTCAAGCCGGCCGCACCGGCTCAGGTGGTCGCCAGTATTAAGAAAGGTCTTTCACGGAGGGAGACCCGCCTGAAAATGCGCGGCGGCGTTACCACGCTGGATGTGGACGAAGGCGCGGCGGAATTCACCCTGAAGGATGGCACGCATATCGATCTTTCCCGCCGCCAGGTTCGCAAGAAGGATCAGATCATTCACCTGACCCCGGCCGAGGGCCGCCTGTTGCGGGTCCTGATCGAGAATCCGGGCCGGGTCTATTCCCACCGGGAGCTGGTCCTGCTCGTCCAGGGATATGACACTTCACAGCGTGAGGCGCCTGAAATTTTGCGCCCCCTCGTCAGCCGCCTGCGGCACAAGCTCGAAGCTTTTCCCTCGCTGTCAGACCGGGTGGTCAGCGTGCGGGGTACCGGTTATTTGTACGAAGGCGATAAATAATTAAGCTGCTGTATCAAATGAAGAGACCATCAGAATTTCTGATGGTCTCTTTTTCTATCCTGAATGGTGGATATGCTTACATTCGTGCGTTGATTTCTGCCAATACTTTTTGAACCATATCTTCAGTGACCCCGTACTGCCTGGCCTGTGGCATCTCCAGGAGGGTCTTTAACGTCATTCCCTTCGCCATTCCGATCATGGGATTCTTTGAGATCCCCGGAGCGTGCTTCTCCAGAATATCCACTGCATGAGTGTCGTTCAATAGATCGCCCAGTTTCGTATCTAGCGTGTATGCCATTTTTTCTCCTTACTTGAATTGATTTTCAAATATCGGCCTGCTCCTTGATTATACGAGAAGAGTGAGAGGAGGGAATGGGTGAATCTCAGTAGTCCTGGGGGAAATCCTAGACAGAGAGGGGATACTTCCAATAGTGTGTCAGGCTCCAGGTGATACGCGATGGGAAAAGACTGGTCAGGGCGGGCGGCTTTACAAGCCCTCCATCACGCTCATTAATGAATTTCTGCACGTACATCCAGTGAATCCAGGTCTGGATCACGGCATACTGGCTCACGACCAGGTTTTCATGTTCCTCTCCTTCCATGGGGCCGTCGGACAGGTTGGCAATGTACAGCCGTATATGATCAGGAGTCAGCTGCCTTACCTTGATGTCACCCGTAAAGCGGATGAATGAATACAGCACATCCTGATACACGCTGAGAACCTCTGCACCTTGTCCGGCTACCTGGCAGTCGAACAGATAAGCTTCCTTCGCGCGACTTAGAAATACCTCTTTCATAGATCCTAGAATCATGGTAACCTCTGGGGTACATTTTAGCACAAATGTTCTAATTTTTGAGTGGAACATTTGAAGTGCCTATTCCTCAAAATCCTGCTTTTGCAAAGAGGGCCCAGTCCTGACAAAACAGGGCCGTCGCAACTGCGGGAGGTCGTGTATCCCATCATAGGCACTACCTGAAAAGAGAAAGCAAGAGGAAATATGTCGGTTTATATATGGAAGTTCAATGCTATTCCCGACTCCCGGGAGGTCGAAAGTTTTATCGAATCACAGATGCCTCTTTTTGCGCGCAATGCGCGGCATCTGACTGGGGCGGATGGCCTGCCGGTGGTTGATCTGATGCGTGTAGAGCACAACTGCGGCGTAATCAACCTTGAAATCCAGCTGAATGGTGTGGAAGGTCAAAGCGGCGATATCTTTTGTTTTCCAGGCTATTACCCTGGCGACCTGGACGATGAAGGCAACGCTTTGTTCAATTGTTGTGATACCGGGGATTATTACTACGGGAAGGTTGTGGATGCGGTTTTAAGCCGCGCCCGGAAAGTATTTGATATGGAGGTAACGACCAATGTCGAAAAACAATGGCAATTCCATCAAGCCGCGTGAACACGGCTCACAGGTGGTTCTGGATCCAAATTTTCTGCTGCGGCATGCACTTTACATGCCGGATGGCGAGACGGTGGTGAAATCGAGTATGACCCTTGGGCAGGCGATCGAAGCGATTGCATTTGCTCACATCAAGGCCAAAATGCCCCAGCTTGTCGGCAGATGCAAAGTGGCGAAGATCGAGTTCTCAGAAGGAAAATTTGTTGTGAGCTTTGCGGATAATATTGAGAACCTGTTGATCTATACGGATCAGGAATTAAGTTATATCCTGGACCGGTAGAACAACCATCGTCCCATGCCTTCTTCGGCGGCTGTAATCACGAAAAGCAGGATACCGAACAGGTTTATAAGCAGACCTGGTTCGTAAATTAAAGTTGCACTGGTAATCATTC
>JBLNAU010000413.1:0-3627 GCA_050259515.1 Syntrophothermus sp. | reverse complement strand
AACCATTCCCGGGCTAGCCTCCTGCTGCCAATCCTATTGCACGCTTCCGAGAATGCCGCGGGTGGCACTTTCCCCGCGCTGTTCCCCACGCTGTTTCCCCACCCGGTCATTCCAGTCGCTTTGGAGCTTGGCATGATTTTGGTCGCGGCTGCCGTGCTCCTGGCCCCCCGCGGGCGCCTGGGCTATGAGCCGAATTAGCGTTTTGTTCAAGTGGTTCGCCTACCCGAAAAACTGGCAGGAGAGAAAAAGATGGTCACAAATGAAAAAGACAGGGTGCGTGAAACAATTTACGCCCAACGCGACCAATTTATCCGAATCACCCACGACCTTCACGATCATCCCGAGCTGGCGTTCTGCGAGGAGTTTGCCGCCGCGCGCATCACGGAATTCCTAAAGGAACAGGGCTTTACTGTTCAGAAAGGCATCTGCGGCCTGCCAACGGCATTTGTCGCTTCCTACGGGCACGGTTCGCTGCACATCGCTTTCTGCGCCGAGTACGATGCGCTGCCTCCGGCCTGTCTCTTTGACCGCAGCAAGCCGACAGAACTGGTCGAAGTATGGCTGACACCAGAGCCATCGGATCCGCAGGATCCGCCGGATGCCCCTGTGCGGCACGCCTGCGGACACAATATCATCGCGGCCGCGTCTGTTGCGGCAGCCGTGGGCTTGCGAGATATTGCCGATGAGATCGGGATGACGATTTCCGTGTTCGGTACGCCGGGAGAGGAGCTTTACGGTATCCCGGAACCACGAGACGGCCGCCTGGCGCCAGGGAAAATCCTGCTGCTCGAAAGAGGCGCGTTCGCGGGCATCCATGCCGTGCTGATGGTTCATCCTTTTCCGACTCCGTGGAGTGTCATTATTCCAACCCATGTCTGTGCCCGGCTGCGGGCGCAGTTTTCAAAGACCGGCACTGGCAGCCAGGGCATGCGAACGCCCGAGCTGAAACGCCTGGAGGAGGCGCTGAAGAAGGTCATTCTCTCCTTCCACCAGATGCCCGGCCTCTACGTGGCACGCCCCGAGGATCATTGTGCGGGTGCCCAGGCAGAGATCATGTGGGTGGCGCAGCACCTTGCCGATTCGCCCCCCGTGGTAGCAGCCGTTCGGCGCCCCATTGAAGAAGCGGCCTCCGCAGCGGGCGTTACGGTTCAAATCCAGGAATACGCGCCCGGCGCCAACATGCGCCACGATCCCAAACTCAGTGATTCCTTCCGCAAGAATTCCGAAGTTCTCGGCCGCATCCGAGCCAAGGATGAGACCATTCAAGCAGAGATTCGTGAGGTGTTCAGCTCGCCCAAACTGCCGCTTCCGGTGCGCCTCCTGGCACGATCCTTTCCTCATCTGTTCTCACCATCGGGTCTGTTCATGAGCAAATTCCCAGTGAAGATTGTGTACGGCACCGATCTTGCCAATGTTTCCCAGGTCATCCCGGCGATCCATCCCTACATCGGCATCGGCGGTACGCATGGACCCCACATGGCTGAGTTCGCAGACGATGTCGAGACTGCCGAAGCGTACCGGGCGATGCTAGACGGCGGGATCGCGCTGGCCTGGACTGCTCTGAATGCAGCTACCGACTCTACCCTTAGGGAATATCTGCTCCAGGTAGCCTCAACAAAGAGGTGAAACGAGGGAGATCACCCTTTTAAAATTGTTTTCTTGCATCCAATCTGGTAGTCAAATGTCTTTTCCACCCTTCCGTCTTCTGATCGTCGATGACCAACCTCTTACGCGCCAGAGCTTGAAAACACTGCTGACGGCCTCATTCCCCTTGATTGAAGTGCGGGAGGTAGGAGACGGAAGAGAAGCCTGTGACTGCCTGGAAAATTTTCATCCGTATCTAATCGTGATGGATGGGCGCATGCCCGAAATGGACGGAATAGAAGCAACTTTCCGGATCAAAGAAAAGGATCCCAAAGTTAAGATCATTCTTCTTTCCATGTATTCTGGTTATGAAGTTGCTGCGTTAACGGCAGGGGCCGACCGGTTTGTTACGAAAGAAAACCCTCTGGATTTATTGCGGGAAGTCTCTAATATTATGATCCAGTTCAGGTAGATAGGCGGTGCTATTGATCCGTATGAATATAAGCATCATCAAACCGTACGATCCCAGAAGCATTGTCAAATACTGCGCCTTTGACCCGATTACTGAGCGGTAAGAATGTCTTGGGGATATACAAAAGGAGATAATAAGCCTGTTCAGTGATGTATTTTTGAGTTTTATTTACCCAAACCTGGCGCTGTTCAGGATCGATTGTCGTCCGGGTTTTGTTGAGTAGATCTTGCAGGGCAGCATCCTGAATCCGGCCGATATGTAAAGAATTGGCGGAGAAAATGATGTACATGTGATCCGCTTCCGGGTGAGTCGTCCGGCCCATACTCATTTCAAAATTACCAGCCAATAGATCCTGATCGCTGGCATCCTGTTCCATTAGGCGAATTTGTAAATCCACTCCCAATGCCCTGAGCTGTTCCTGAAGGATTTTACAGGTTCTGACATATCGATCGATATCCACCGTCTCGATGACCACCTTGAGCGGCTTGCCGTCCTTGATCAAGATCCCATCCCTGCCGGGAGTATAGCCTGCCTGGGCCATCAGCGCCCGGGCCTCGGCGAGGTTATAGCGATAGCCGATTTCTTCCACACCCGGCCAATATCCGTGCTGGGTAGGGGTTAGCGGGCCGTTCTGCGGCATGGCGTTCCCCAGGGTGACTAGTTGGATCATTAACTCCCGGTTGACAGCCAGATTAAATGCCCGCCGGACACGTACATCGTTAAACGGTGGAATGCTGGAATTGAAAATCACCATTGGGTCCAGGCCCGGGGCCAGCGGTTCAAAAATCTGGAAATTCCCTGTGTCATGGATCAGCGCGATATCATTGGCCTGGAGGTTGGGGAAATAATCCACTATGCCAGCCTCAAGCCCCGCGATTGCGGTCCCATAATCCGGAATGATGCGAAACTCCATATTGTCGATATACCAGGGGCCTGGGTGGGTGAAAGCGGGCGCCCAGTTGAAATCCGGGTTGCGCTCGAAGACGATCTTTTCTCCGGGTTTCCATTCCTTGAATTTTAAAGGCCCCACTCCGATTGGGTGTTTCCCATATACCTGTCCCCATTTTTCGACCGCTGCCTGTTCCAGCGGCTGCGTCCAGGCCGTAGATAGGTTGAAGAGGAGCGGAAAGAAAGGTTCTCTCAAAACCAACCGAAGGGTGTAATCATCCGGTGCGTCAACGGATTGTATTGGACCGAGAAAGGCTCTGGCAATACTGACCGCCGGATCCATTTGCATTGCCCGGTTGAACGTCCAGACGAAATCGTGGGCGGTCAGCAGGGCGCCGTCATGGAACTTGACCCCTTTCTTGAGTTGAAAGGTCCAGGTCAGCCCATCGGATGACGTTTGCCAGCTTTCCGCCAGGTAGGGAACGTATTGGCCATCCGGAGAGAAAGCGACCAGGGTCGAGCCCAGGTAATTCATGACGGTGTCGTCCGGTTCGATTTGGGCGTCCAGGGTGGCCGGTTCCTGGGGAAGCGCATACACGAACGGTCCTCCCACTGCAGGCCGAGAAGGTTTGGGAGCAGCTGACCGGGTTGGGGCTGCTTCCTGATTTTCCTGAAGAATTCCT
>JBLNAU010000412.1:0-6669 GCA_050259515.1 Syntrophothermus sp. | reverse complement strand
TAGTTGTAGGTGCGGATCTTTTCCGAGCGCTCGCCGGTGCCCACCTGGGAGCGGCGGTCTGCAGACTCCTCGGCGCGCCGTTTTTCCTCCTCCATCTCGTACAGGCGGGCGCGCAGGATGCTGAGGGCTCGCAACTTGTTCTGTAGCTGCGAGCGCTCGTCCTGGCAGGTGACGATCATGCCGGTCGGTTTATGATATAGGCGCACCGCCGTGGAGTTCTTCTGCACGTTCTGCCCGCCCGCACCCGAGGAGCGGTAGACTTCGATCTCGATGTCGCTCTCCGGGATATCGATCTCCACATCGTCCACTTCGGCCATGACAGCCACAGTAGCCGTGGAGGTGTGGATGCGTCCCTGCGCCTCGGTGGCAGGCACGCGCTGGACGCGGTGCACGCCCGATTCGTATTTCATCTTCGAATAAACACCCTTGCCCTTGACCCCAAAGATTACTTCCTTGTAGCCGCCCACCCCGATGGCGTTCTCGGACATGATCTCGGTCTTCCAGCGCTTTTCTTCTGCATAGCGGGTGTACATGCGGAACAGGTCGGCGGCAAAAATGGCAGCTTCGTCGCCCCCGGCGCCGGCCCGGATCTCCACAAATACATTCCTGTCATCGCGCGGGTCTTTGGGCACGAGCAGACCCTTCATCTCCTTCTCCAGCGTTTCCACCTTGGGGCTAAGCTCAGCGATATCCATTTCGGCGAGGGCTCGCAATTCCGCGTCGTCTTCCATATCAAGAATGGACCTGGCTTCCTCCAGGCTTTTGAGAGTCTGGCGGTACTCGCGGGCCTTTTCCACGATGGGCTCCAGGTCGATGCGCTCCTTGTTGATCTCGGCCGCGCGCTGGTAGTCGTTGCCCACCTCGAGCATTTCCTGTCCCAGCTGTTCGTATCTTTCTTCAATGCCTTTGAGTTTGTCGAGCATAAGAATCCTTGGATGGGGAAGCGAACTTCCCGTGATATGCATGATAAATGCGCGGTAACCTGCGCCGCGCCGCCAAATTATACCAGTGAAGAGACGGTCGCTTGAGTACCCAGTGAAGCCCGAACGATCCGGACCTTTCGAGGCGAATGATAACGACCTGCGAAAAAGGTAAATTTGTTTCTAGAAATTCGCGAAACCCGCCTCTTCCTATTTTTTCGCGATACATCGTTGATCGCACAAGCGACCCTGAGAAAGCCTTATCCCCTGAACAGCCCGGGACCTGTCTGCTACCTGACCAGCGAGAGGATCATGGACAGGATCAGCATGATCGAAAACGCGATCAAAAATATCCGCAGCCACTTGGTGGTGCTGGATTCCCTGTACTCATTTTTGGTCGGTTTGTTTTTTGGATTTCTACTTGCCATTTTTACTCACCTATTTTATGTCTCGAAAAGGCATCCTTTATTGCCTTTTCCAGTTCTTCCAGTGTTACCGGTTTTGTGATATAGGAATCAGCGCCATGCTGGAGGACCCGGTCCACCATGGAATCGGCGGCCTCGGAGGAGAGCACGACGATGGGCATGTCCTTCCATTCCGGGCGCCGCCGTAAAAACTCGATCAGGTCCAGGCCCGTGACCTCCGGCATGCTGAGATCCACGATCATCAGGTCGGGCTTTTTCCCGGTTAACAGGGACTGGGCTGTGGAGCGGGCACTCAGGTACAGGGTCGGCTCGCAGTCGAGCACCTTGAGCATCAACCCGACTGCACGCCCCATCTCCTCATCGTCATCCACGATCCAGATCTGTCTCATTCGAGATGTGCCTTGACCGACTGTGCGGCATCCTCAGGAACAACGGCCTTGAGCTCCTCAAGAGTTGCCTGGCGGATCTTGTCCACCGAACCGAAGTGTTTGAGCAGCGCCTTGCGCCGGGCCGGTCCAATACCCGGGATGGCATCCAATTGCGAGGCCATGCCCAGTTTTTGCCTTTTCTTTCGGTGGGCAGTTATACCATATCTGTGAGCTTCATCCCGGATCCGCTGGACGAGATACAGCGCCTGCGAGTGGCGTGGCAGCATCAGCGGCTCGGACTTGAAGGGGAAGAAGATCTCCTCCCGCTGTTTGGCCAGACCGACCACCGGCACCTTGTCGAACAGCTCGAACTTTTGCAGCACATTGACGGCCCTCGCCAGCTGTCCCTTGCCGCCGTCGATGATGACCAGGTCCGGCAGGAAGGAGAAGGACGCGTCCGGCTTGGAACCCGGCGCGCTAAGCGGAGACGAAGGCTCGCCGGCCAGCTCCTGGCCCGCGCGCCATCTGCGGAAGCGGCGCGTCAGCATTTCCTCCATCGAGGCGAAGTCATCCGGTGCGCCGACCACGCTCTCGATGTTGAATTTCCGATATAGTTTTTTATCAGGGGTCCCTTGTGTAAAGACCACCATGGCACCCACAATGGCCGTCCCCTGGGTATTGGAGATGTCATAGCACTCGATGCGGTTGGGCGGCTCGGGCAGGTGCAGGGCCTGCTGCAGCTCGGTCAGCGCCTGTTCCTGTTTGTGAGTGTCTGCCTGCCACTGGGTGCGTAAGGCCTGCAGCGTCTCGGTGGCGTTCTCGGCTGCCATCTGCACCAGCTCGAGCGGTTGTCCATGCCTGGGCACGGAGATCTCCACTTTTTCACCGCCGCGCTTCGAGCGCAGCCATTGAGCGATGATCTTGCGTTCCTCTATTTCTTCCGGAAGCATCACCTGCTCGGGAATATTGGCCGCCTCCGTATAGAACTGGGTGACGAACTGTTCCATGATCTCGCTGTCGGCCGCGTCCTCCGTCCCTTCCAGGATGAAGTATTCACGCCCGATCAGCTTCCCGCTGCGGATGAAGAAGATCTGCACGCAGGCCTCGCCGTTGGCACGTGCCATGGCCAGCACATCTGAATCGGCGTAATCGGAGGCAAAGACAACCTTTTGTCTTTCGATGATGGACTGGATGGCCTTGAGCTGATCGCGCAGGGCGGCCGCTCTTTCGAAGCGCATCCCTTCGGCAGCCTTCTGCATGTCGCTTTGCAGGCGCGAGACAATGTCTTCGCTGTGTCCTTCCAGGAAGCTCATCAGGTCCGAGATCATCTGGCGGTACTGCGCCTGGGAGGCCGCGCCGATGCAGGGCGCGATGCACAGCTTGATATCGTAATAAAGACAGGCCCGTAGATCGGTGCCAGTGATGTCCCGGTCACAGGTCAGGAAGGGAAAGATACGCCGCAGCACATCCAGGGTCTGGTACACGGCCCAGGCGGAGGTATACGGCCCAAAGTAGCGTGAGCCGTCCTCGACCATCTGGCGCGTCACCGTCACCTTGGGGAACGGGTCCGCCCAGTGGACTTTGATATATGGATAGCGCTTGTCATCCTTGAGGCGGATGTTGTATTTCGGCCGGTGCTTCTTAATGAGGTTCATCTCGAGGATGAGCGCCTCGAGCTCGGACCCGACCACGATCCACTCGATATCGGCGATATCGCGCACGAGCCGCCGCGTCTTCGCGTCGTGACTGGCATCCGCATGGAAGTAGGAACGGACGCGGTTCCTCAGGCTGATCGCCTTGCCAACATAGATGATCGTCCCTTCGGCGTTCTTCATGATGTACACGCCAGGCTTGGTGGGGAGGGTTGCAAGAATGCCCTGGATCTTTTCAGAAATTTCCATAAAGCAATTTTACATCATGTGAAACGGTGCATCTCATGGATGCTTAATGTTATTGTTCTATGGTCCATTTCATGTGATAATGTATTCAAATTCCAATTGGAGGTCCTCATGAACGATTTGCCCGTTGCCCCCGTCCCCGAGCGCAGACCCAACACTGTTCTCCAAACCTGGACCGCAGCCCTGACCCGGCCCAGCGAGCAGACCTATGCTGAAATTGCTTCCACGCCTGGTGCGAAAGCCAGCACTGCCTTCCTGTGGGTGTTCCTCGCTGCACTCATCCAGCTCTTTCTAGCGGCTCTGGTCCAGGGCCGGTTATATCCGGGACTCGCTCAACAGTTCGGGCTCAATCCGGATACACTTGGCGGCCGAGGTGGAGTTGGAGCGATCCTGACCGGTGCAATTTGCGGCGCTCCCATTGGCGCGGTCATCCAGACCATCTTCTTCGCGATCTGGGTTGCCATCGTCCAGTGGCTGGCCAGGATGTTTGGCGGTCGCGGCACCTATGACCAGATGGCCTACACGATGGCGGCGATCGCGGCGCCTTATTCCCTTATCACAGGCCTCTTAACCCTGTTCTCTGCAATTCCTGCTGTGGGCATTTGCTTCGGTCTTTTTGCTCTACTGGCGGGTCTGTATGTCATTGCTTTGAACCTGCTGGCGATCAAGGGTGTCAACCAGGTTGGCTGGGGAGCTGCCCTGGGGGCCCTGTTCATCCCGCTTCTTGTGATCGGCTTTATTTGTGCCTGTCTGGTGGGAGTTTCCTTTGCTGCGCTGATGCCCCTGATCCGGCAAAGCGTTCCGAACCTAAATCCCTAAAGGAGCAGTTCTCTTGTTAAGTGAAAACTCCCGGGTAAGCGGGAGTTTTATTTTTCAGGAGGCGGCACCCGGTTCTGTCCCGGGTAGATGAACATATCTGCCATATAATAGGCATAATCGTATGCGATCGTTGCCCCGCACTCCCCGGGGATTGCTTCGTCGAATTGCCCATTTTTGTTGGCGTCCTTCCCTTTTAGCAGGGCATCTCCCAGGGCCGCTATTTGGTCAACGATCGGCTTCATTTTCGGACCGAAGGGGGTGTCGTTCAATTGAAGGGCAAGACTGAGGAGATCCTGCGTCCAGCCGCTTACGTTCTTTATACAAGTCTGAACGTTTTCCGCATAGAGGCGGATATTGGGAGTCGAATCGGCCGCGTCCGCGGCATTCTTGGAATTGAGGATGGTTTCCTGAAGATAGCCAAGACGGTCGCCATTGGGCAGACTTCCATATCCATCGGATGAGTAATCGATGGTTCCGTCCCCGTTATAATCCTTGAATTGGTCGCTCTGGTCGCCGACAATGGAATTGATGACATCCTCTGTCTTTTTCCGAAGTGTTGGCTCATCGTTGTTTTTGAAAGCCTGGACGATCCCGGTCTTGAAGTTCGCGTCCAACGGATCGCCGTTTATGGATCGATTGATGTAATTGGCGTTGTACCACCAGAGTCCTTGTATCAGCGGCCCCTTGTCGGGGACCGGGTCGTACGATACAAGGATGCGTCTGATCGGGACCAAGGATTGAGGCGGAAACACAGATGAATACATGATCTCCCCTGTAGGTTTGGCCGCCTGGGTTCCATCGTCTTCAAGGGTGATCAGCACCTGGTTGAACATGCCCAGATAATTATTTGCATCCGGTTCGTTAATTTCCAATCGACCGCTGCCGGTTGTACTGAATTGAATCGTCCCGAGGTGCTGGACTTTGCCATCCTCACCCTTGAACCAGGCTTCATAGTGCTTGCCGGATGCCGGCTTTGTTACATTCTGCAGGTTCACCTCCGCTCGATCCACGTAGTAGCTGTTATCGTCGAAGCGCACCCTGCCCACAGGCGTATTTGGATCTGGCGTAGCAGGGGGAGCCACAGCCGTATTCGTCCCCGGTCTAAAGAATTGAATAATTACCAGTGCCAGGAGAATTGCCACCAGGGCTTCGACACCTATCCGAATCCAGCGGTTCATGGGCCGCTCGGTGCTGCGAGGAGCGGCCTGTTTGCTTGCGTCCGTGGCCTCGCGGGCCAGGGCGGCCATATGCATGGTGCCGGGAGAAATGGTCTGCCCGTTGAACAGGGCGTAGAATTCCTTCGCCAGGTCGCCTGCACTCTCGTAGCGAAGTGCCGGGTCCTTGGCCAGCGTTCGGTCGAGGATGGCTTGCAGCTCCATCGAGATGCCTGGGATGGGCGGCAGGGGCTCGTTGATATGCTTCATCAGCATGCCGAACGTGGTATCTGCCTGGAAGGGAACGGTGCCCGCCAGCATCTCATACAGCATGATCCCCAGCGAATAGATATCGGTGCGCTTGTCCACTTTTTCACCGCGCGCCTGTTCAGGGCTCATGTAGGTGGGCGTGCCGGAAACGGATCCCGCCGTCGTGTGCATGGTGGAGTCGAGCAGGCGCACCAGTCCGAAATCGGTCAGCACCGGTTCGACATCTTCGGGCAGGGGTTCATTGATATTGACCAGGCCTGTTTTTGAACGCAGCAAAACGTTGGCCGGCTTGATATCGCGATGGATCACACCGCGGGCATGGGCATAATCCAGCGCGCTGGCGAGAGAGTTCAGGATATGAGCCACCATGCCGATCGGCATGCGCTGTTTGTGATCATGGAGTGATTTTAAATAGAGAGCCAGGGAAGGTCCGGGAATATACTCCATGACCAGGTAGGGACTCTCGTCAATGACATCGTAATAAAACATCTGCACGATGTTTGGATGGCGGAGATCCTCGATCACCTCGGCTTCCCGCTTGAACCGGGCCAGCTGCTCCGAATCTTTATCCAGCAGCCCCCTCATAACCTTGACTGCCACTTCACCGATGGAGTCGTGGGTGCCGGTATAGACCTCGGCCATACCTCCACGTGCGACCAGGCGGTTTATATGAATGCTTCCGAGTGCTCTGCCTTCCCAGTCTGGCATATGGAAAATTATAACCGGAAATGATGAATAGCCCGTGTATAATCTCCATAACAAAATCCTTGAGGGACCTGTGACCACTACCTTGGAACTGCAAATTGGAACGCTTC
>JBLNAU010000411.1:0-8361 GCA_050259515.1 Syntrophothermus sp. | reverse complement strand
CCCATATCCCCTACTCCACGCCCCTGGCGGAGGCGGCCACGATCGACGGCTACCTCTGTCCGAAAGGGCAGGCCGCACCTGTACGGTTGCCTATCCGCATCTTGTCGATGCCGGCTTTCAGCGCACCTTCGGTCACATCCAGTAGTTCGTGCGCCTGCGAAGAAATTTCACCAACACCAGCTGTAAAAGCCGAGTCGGCAACCCACCCCTCGTACACAGTTCCACAGTCAATCGAGACAATATCGCCCGTCTTGAGCTTCCGGTTCTTGCTTGGAATCCCATGGACAAGCTCCTGATTGATGCTGACCGTGATCGAGGTGGGAAATGGCGGGTGACCATATCCCTTGAACGGCGAAAAGCATCCGTGTTTCTTGAGCACTTCCTCAGCAGCCGCGTTGAGTTCGTACGTCGAAACACCCGGTTTTAAAAGTTCTCTTACAGTTGCATGCACTGTTGCATTAATCCGGCCTGCCTCCCGCATGATCTGCAGTTCGGCCGGGCTTTTCAAATGTATCTGGCGAGCCCAACTCATAATATCTACTTTTTTACTGCCTGGAGCAAATCGGTTGTGACCTGCTCAATGGACTCCATACCATCGACCTCGACAAGTTTCCCATTGTTCCGATAGTAATCAATCAAGGGTGAGGTCTGAGCCAGATAGACATCGATCCTTCGTTTGACCGTCTCAGCCCTGTCGTCATCCCGTTGATAAAGTTCCGATCCATCGAAGTCGCATACGCCACGTATCCTCTCAGGATTGAATTTTTCGTTGAAGATGTGCCCGCTGGCACGGCACGTCCAGCGCGCACTCAGTCTTTCCACAAGCGTATCTTCGTCTGCCGTGATAAATGGCACCACATCCACATGCCCATTGAACTCGTGGAGCATTTCTTCCAGGGCATCCGCCTGCGCTGGCGTGCGAGGAAACCCGTCCAAAATGGCGCCCTCCTTACAGTCCGGGCGGGAGAGCCGTTCCCGGATCATGGCAATCGTCACATCATCCGGAACCAGCTCGCCTTTGGTCATATAGGTCTGGGCCAGCTTCCCCAATTCAGTCTGATTCTTCAGGTTTTCACGGAATAGATCGCCGGAGGAAATATGGGCCAATCCACTCCTTTCGGACAAAATCTTAGCTTGCGTTCCTTTCCCAACTCCGGGCGGTCCAAGTAAGACAATGTAGGTCGGCATACTGCTCCTGTTCCATTCCTGTCCAGTTTTTAACTGATGAGCAATTTTTCCTGATAACCGTGAAGTTTAAGCTCGGCCTCAATATTCATAAATGTATCGCGAACGACACCCACGACGATCAGCAGGCCGGAGGAGGAAACCAGGAATAAACCGGCCGAAGACCGAGCTCCGGGTAAAAACAACTGCAGGACGAAAGGCATGATCGCAACGGCTCCCAGCAGTAATGCACCCGGCAATGTGATCCTGCTCTGGATGCGGCTCAAGTACTTTTGTGTAGCCGTCCCGCTGTGCACGCCCGGGATTTGAGCTCCGGAGCGCTTCAGGTTGTCACCATAGTTTTGCTGCTCGAAAATCACCGTGGTATAGAAGTAGGTGAAAGCCACCACCATGATAAAGTACAGAACCCAGTATCCCCAGGAATTTACACCCGAGGTAGGGTTGAAAAACTGAACCATGTTCTTGGCAAAGGCCGCCACCCACGGGATGGTGGAGTTGACAAAGTAACTGGCAATAATTCCCGGGAACTGCAGGATTGCGCTGGCAAAGATCAAGGGGATCATGCCGGCCAGGTTCACCATCAAGGGCAGGAACGGCTGGGGCATCCGGGCGACCTTTCCACGGCTCATCGCATAGAAGATCTGGCTCTTATGCGGGTACATGATGGGGACATTGCGGCGTCCCTGCTGTACATAGACAATGGCCAGCACGGTCGATACAATGATGACGATCATGGCAATGATCAGAACCCAGCGGTTCTGTTCATCCAGCCACAGCGTATAGAGGTTGCGCGGGATCTGGGAAACGATACCCGCAAAAATGATCAGGGAAAGACCCTGACCACGGATGCCGAATTCAGAAATCAATTCGCCAAGCCAGATGGCAAACAGCGTTCCGGCAGTCATCACAAGGATCGTTGTGACGGACTGCAACCACATCCCCTGGGTAAATCCAAAGGGAATGATCGGCGTTGCCGACAGGGAATTGAAGATGTTGATCTGACCGATTGCCGAAAGCATTGCCATCGGAACGGTCAAATACATCGTCCACTTTTCCATCCACTTGCGGCCTTCACGCTGATCCTCATTCATCCGCCGTTGCAGGGAAGGAATGATGGGCACCAGCAGTTGCAGGATGATCTGGGCGGTAATATACGGGTAAACACCCATTGCAAGAATGGAAAAGTTTTTAACCGTGCCGCCGGACAGCAGATTCAAGAATCCCAGGAAGCCGCCACCATTGGTTTGAAAGAAGGAGTCGAGGGCAGCGGTATTGATACCAGGCACCGGTACGACAGCGGCCACGCGAAAGAGCGCCAGGATACCCAGGGTAATTAATAATTTTCTCCGGATATCATCTGACCGCCACAGGAAGCGCCAGGCTGATTGTTTCTTTTCAGGCATCTTTGAAAGTTCCTTTTCGCTGGCAACTAACCAATCAACTCGACGCTGCCACCCGCCTCTTCGATCTTGGCCTTGGCGCCGGCACTGACACGGTGGGCACGCACCTTGAGTGCGACCTTCATTTCACCACGTCCCAGAATGACAACTGGATTGCGCGGGTCACGGAGCAAACGGGCATTCTGCAGTGTTTCGGGGTTCACTTCCGCGTTTGCCTGGAAGGACTCAGTTAACTGATCCAGATTGACTTCATTATATTCGACTTGGTTGCGCGGGGTAAATCCCTGACCACGCATGAACGGCAGGCGGCGGTAGAAAGGCAGGTTGCCACCCTGACGATACAGGTGTCCGCCTTCGCCGGAGCGTGAGCCCTGGCCTTTGGTTCCGCGCCCGGCGGTCTTACCCTGCCCGGCGGAGATACCGCGACCTACGCGCTTTTTATTCTTTTTGGAGCCCTGATTGGGCACGAGATCGTGTAGTTTCATCGTTCTATCCTACTTCTTCGACCTGGACGAGATGTTCGATCTTGCGAATCATCCCGCGCAACGCAGGAGTATCCCTGTGTTCGATCGTCTGGTGCATTCTACGAAGACCCAGTGCGAGCGCCGTCTGCTTCTGGTCCTTGGTATACCCTATCGGACTGCGGACGAGTGTCACAAGCACGGTCTTGTCTTCATTCTTATTGTTAGGCATTCTGCTTCCTCCGCTCCCAGAAAGGCACCAGCTCGGTGACATTCTTGCCACGGCGGGCTGCCTCTTCCTGAGGAGACTTCAATTGCTCAAGGGCATCGAAGGTCGCCTGTACCACGTTCAGGACAT
The DNA here is from genome assembly GCA_050259515.1 of Syntrophothermus sp. Taxonomy (GTDB): domain Bacteria; phylum Chloroflexota; class Anaerolineae; order Anaerolineales; family Villigracilaceae; genus Defluviilinea. The sequence continues at coordinate 4,957 of JBLNAU010000411.1, read as the reverse complement.
TGGCGCTGCCCTGCGACTTGGTCAAAATATCACGCACACCGGCCACTTCCAAAACTGCACGGACACCGCCTGCCGCGATCACGCCCGTTCCTGGGGAAGCAGGCTTAAGCATGACGCGGGCGCCGCCCACCTTTCCCAATACTTCATGGGGAATGGTGGTGCCGGACAGGTTGACCACGTGCATTCTCTTGCGGGCACGCTCGGAAGCCTTGCGCATCGCATCAGGGACAGCATTGGCCTTGCCGACGCCCATGGAGATGGTGCCGCGCTTGTCGCCGACAACCACCGTCACACGGAACTGGAACCGGCGGCCACCCTTTACAACCTTGGCCACACGTGCGATTTCAATGACGCGCTCTTCGAACTGGTCCTGCCCTTCGAAATTCTGCTGTTCAGTATTTTCGTATTCTGCCATTTCCTACTCCATCAGCCTAGAACTGAAGGCCGCCTTCACGAGCGCCATCTGCAAGCGCCTTGATGCGCCCAATATATCGATAACCGCCGCGATCGAACACCACGGACTGGATGCCTTTATCCTTGGCACGCTCAGCCACTGCCTGGCCGATCGCCTTGGCCTGATCAGATTTCTTCATGCCTTTAAGTTTTTCACGCAGATCCCGATCCACTGTGGAGGCGGAAACCAGCGTCCGGCCGGACTGATCATCGATCACCTGTACATAGATTCCTGAAAGACTGCGGAAAACGTTCAACCGAGGACGATCAGCGGTCCCCTGTAGATTTTTGCGCACGCGCACATGTCGGCGAGCGCGTGCAACAGAACGAGAATTGGCTGCCATGGCTTACTTGGCTCCTTTTCCGGCCTTGCCGGCTTTGCGGCGAATCTTCTCGCCTGCATAACGAATGCCCTTGCCGTGATATGGCTCAGGCGGGCGGACACCGCGGATCTCGGCAGCGGTCTGCCCCACAACTTCACGGTCGTAGCCCAGCACCTTGATGGTGCGGGTCTTTTGATCGACTTCAAAGGAAATCCCGGTCGGGGGTTCCATCTTTACCGGATGGGAGTAGCCCACAAACAGGGCCAGGTCTTTTCCCTGTAATTCAGCGCGGTAGCCCACGCCTTCCACCTGCAACGCGACCTCGAAGCCAGAGCTGACTCCGTGGATCATGTTGGCAATGACGGCGCGGGTGGTGCCGTGCAGGGCGCGCTCACTGGCGTTATCAGACTTGCGCTTGACAACGACCTGCCCATCTTCCATCGCAATTTCGATCTGCGGGGAAAATGAACGGTTGAGTTCGCCTTTCGGCCCCTTCACATGGACGTTCGAACCCTGTACATTCACCTGTACACCATTCGGAACGGCCACTGGTAATCGTCCAATGCGAGACACTTTTTACCTCCTGCCTTTTACCAAACTTTGCAAAGGATCTCGCCACCCACGCCCAGTTGACGGGCACGAGCACCGGTCATTACACCCTTGGGAGTCGAGATAATGGCAACGCCAATACCTGAAAGTACCCAGGGGATATCCTGCTTTTTGGTGTAAACACGTCGTCCGGGTTTGCTCACGCGCTCGATCCCGGAGATCACCGGGCGTCGTTCACGGCGCTCACCTACATACTTGATTTTGAGTCGCAGCACCTTCTGAGTGGTGTTCTCAGTATCCGCCACCTCAAACCCTTCGAGGAAGCCTTCATCCTTCAGGATTTTGGCAATTTCGATTTTAAGTTTCGAGCTCGGTAGTGCCACAGTCGAATGACCAGCCATCACGGCATTGCGGATGCGGGTCAGCATATCTGCGATAGGATCCATAATAGTCATGCTATCACCTCCACCCGATTACCATGATGACTTGACGACACCAGGGATTTTGCCCTGCAGCGCCAGCTCACGAAAACAAATTCGGCATAAGCCAAAACGACGGATATATCCACGCGGGCGGCCGCAGCGGGTGCAGCGATTGCGCACCTGGCTGGGAAATTCCCTGCGAGCTTCACGATATTGCATAGCTTTCTTTGCCATAATTAAGCTTCCTTCTTGCTGAACGGCATGCCCAGCAGTTGCAGCATGGTGCGTGCCTGATCGTCGTTTTTGGCGGTCGTCACAATTGTGACTTCCATGCCGCGCAGTTTGTCGATTTTGTCGTACTCGATCTCGGGAAAGATCAGCTGATCGCGCAGACCGAGCGTGTAGTTCCCGCGTCCATCAAAGGCATTGCCCGAGACGCCGCGGAAGTCGCGCACGCGCGGGAGCGCGGTATTCATCAAACGATCCAGGAAGGACCACATGCGGTCGCCGCGCAGGGTGACCTTGGTGCCGATCAGACGGCCTTCGCGGAGCTTGAAATTGGCGATGCTCTTGCGGGCCTTGGTCTGGACCGGTTTCTGTCCCGTGATGGTCGTCAGATCATTGACGGCGGCTTCCATGGCCTTGGGGTTATCCATGGCCTCGCCCATGCCGATGTTGACCACCACCTTCTGAATGCGGGGCACTTCCATGACGTTCTTCAGGTCAAAGGCCTTGCGCAGAGCAGGGACAACCTCGTTGTTATACTTTTCTTGCATTCGATTCATTGCTTATTACTCCGCGGCTAATCAATCAAAGCCTGACAGTTTTTGCAGACCCGGTGGATGCCATCCTCATCGCGCTGCACTGCAACGCGGGTCGGCTCACCGCACTTCGGGCAGACCAGCATGACATTCGAGATGTCCACTGCTCCCTCGAACTGGATCCGGCCAGGATTGATGTTGCGGCCGGCCTGGGTCTGGACCTGTTTCTGATGCTTGGTGCGGATGTTCACGCCCTGGACCACAATCCGGCGGTCATTCAAAAGAACGTTAATCACCTCACCACGCTTGCCTTTATCTTCGAGGCGGCCACTGATGATTTCCACCGTGTCGCCTTTGCGAATCTTTACTCTCATAACTATGTACTCCTCCGCCTACAGCACTTCTGGAGCCAGTGAAACGATCTTCATAAAGCCTTTTTCACGAAGCTCTCTGGCAACCGGGCCAAATATACGAGTGCCTCTGGGGTTGACGCCGTCGGCATCCAGAATGACTGCTGCATTATCATCGAAGCGAATGTAGGAGCCATCTTCGCGGCGCCATTCCTTGGAACAGCGGACGATCACGGCGCGTACTTTCTCGCTCTTCTTGATGCCGCCCTGGGGCGACGCAGATTTTACGGAAGCAACCACAACATCACCGATACTGCCATACTTGCGGGTCGAGCCGCCAAGCACGTGAATAACGAGTAATTCGCGGGCCCCCGAATTATCGGCAACCTTGAGACGTGACTCATGCTGGATCATGGCTTACTCCTCCGTCTTCACATCTGCGGTCGCCAGGTCGGCGACGCCGGTATCAGCGGTTCGGATTTCCTTCTTGATCACGTTCTCCACCACCCAGCGCTTGTCGCGTGAGAGAGGACGGGCTTCCACGATCTGGACCTGGTCACCAATCTGGCAGCCGATCTCATCATGGGCTTTCACCCGCTTGCTGGAGTGAACGACCTTGCGATACAGGGAGTGACGGTAGACACGAGTGATCTCCACTACGACTGTCTTGGTCATTTTATTGCTGGTTACGACACCAGTCATGCGACGACGATTGTTCATGCTTCACCTTCTGCTGTTTCAGCCGGTCGTTCCCGCAAAATGGTTTCCATGCGGGCAATTTCACGGCGCAGGATGCGCAAACGGCTGGTATCGGTCAGCTGGCCGGTCACCGCCTGGAAACGGAGCTTCATCAGCTCTTCGCGGGAATCCGTCAGCTTGGTTTCAATTTCACCTGGTTGCAGGTCACGTAGTTTGCTGGCCTTTACAGGTTTCATGCCTGCTCTCCCGCATCGTGACGTGCAACGATCTTGGTCTTGATCGAGAACTTGTACTGGGCATTCTTCAGCGCCTGGAGGGCGGTATCCGCGTCCAGACCACCGACTTCGAACATAATGCGTCCTGGTTTCACGACTGCAACATAATATTCAACATTACCCTTACCAGAACCCATGCGGGTTTCAGGGGGTTTGTGGGTATACGGCTTGGCCGGGAAAATCCGGATCCATACCTTACCGCGCCGTTTCATTTCGCGCACGATGGTCCGTCGGGCAGCTTCGATCTGGCGGGCGGTTACCCAGCCCGGCTCCAGCGCCTGCAGTCCGTACTCACCGAAGCTGACTTCGGCACCACGCAGGGCCTTGCCCCTCATACGACCGCGCATCTGCTTGCGCCACTTAACACGTTTTGGCATCAACATAGTAGTACCTCTTCCAAAAGCAACTGGTTTGTATACGTGGCTATTCGCTCACGTACACACCTTCTGTTGCCTCTACCTTTTCTTCAGTCTCAGGGACGGCTTCGCCCTTGTAGATCCACACTTTTACGCCCAACTGGCCATAGGTGGTGCTGGCTTCGGCCTTGGCATAATCCACGTTGGCACGCAGGGTCTGCAGAGGCACACGGCCATCGCGCAACCAGACATCGCGGGACATTTCCGCGCCGCCTAGGCGTCCGCCAACCATGATCTTGATGCCCTGCGCACCCTGGCGCATGGCCTGTTGGATGGCACGCTTCATCGCACGACGATAAGCGATACGCCGCTCAAGCTGGTCCGCCACATTGCGGGCAACGAGGTAGGCGTCCGTATCAGGAGATGAGATTTCCTTGATATCCAGATCGACCTTTTTACCGACCAGAGTCTCAAGGGCATGGCGGATCTTCTTGACGCCTTCGCCCTTGCGGCCGATCAAAATGCCAGGCTTAGCAGTATGAATGGCCACACGGATCTTTCCAGGGAAGCGCTCGACTTCCACACGGGAGATGCCAGCTTTGCCATTTTTAATCGTATCCGGCAGATCCTGGCGAAGCTTGCGTACATCTGTATCTTTCATGGAGCCACCCTTGGAGGTGGTTCCCATCAACAAGCCGCGGATGGCAAAATCCTGGTGCAGCTGCTGTCGATATTGTGAACCTTCGGCAAACCAGCGGCCCTGCCAACC
>JBLNAU010000410.1:0-7226 GCA_050259515.1 Syntrophothermus sp. | reverse complement strand
AAGGAAGAGATTGCTAGATCTTGTTGAAAAATGGTTTGTGATTAAAAAGATTGGGTAGCAAATGAACGAATACATTGGCCGCCAAATTGATAACTACCGGATCGATGCCCTGCTGGGGGAGGGTGGCATGGGCATGGTCTTCCGGGGCTATGACCTGGGTCTGAAGCGCCCGGTGGCCATTAAATTCATGCACCGGCAGTGGAGTGTACAGGAAGAATTCCGTAAGCGCTTCCTACAGGAAGCTCAGGTGGCAGCCCATCTGGGGGAGCAGCACGCCTCGATTATCCGGATTTATTACCTGTCGGTAAAGCAAGATCCCATCTACATGGTCATGGCCTACATCTCCGGCGGCTGTCTGGACGCGCACATCCGAAGGATCCTGGCAAATGGACAGGCTGTGCCCCTGAGGGAAGTGCTGATTCTAATGGCCCAGGTGGCCGACGGGCTGGGTTTCGCTCATAGGCAGGGAGTGATCCATCGGGATATCAAGCCCAGTAACATTTTGCTGCAGCATTTAGAGAAGCCGGACGAATCGGGTCTGCCTCTTCATGCGGTCATCGGCGACTTCGGCCTGGCGAAAGTGCTGCAGGAAAGTACATCTATAGAAACTGCTGGAGTCATCGGTACATACGCCTATATGTCGCCGGAACAAACGCTAGGCAAACCGCTCGATGGCCGGTCCGATATTTATTCGCTGGGCGTCATGTTGTACGAACTGTGTACCGGAAAACGCCCGCTGGATATCAAGAGGTATTCAGATGCCGTTTTAAAACATCAACAAGGAGAAACACCTCTGGCGCCGCGCGCGGTGTGGAATGGCCTGCCAGAAAGGGTGGAAACAATCATCCTGAAAGCCCTGGCCAAACGGCCCGAAGACCGCTATCAAAAGGCGGAAGCTCTGGCCGCTGACCTGCACGAGGCGGCGCGTGGGCTGACCGAAGGGGAAGTTACCCAGTTCCTCCAGCAGCGGAACGCGGTCAGCCTGGCGACAGCCCGGCAGCCGGAAGACGCAGTTTTCGAGCCCAGCCGGATGGGGAGGAATATCAGCCCTGCCGCACAGGCAGATCTGCTGGTTATTGCTCAAAAAGATCATACCCCGCGCACCCTCCAACTCGATAAGGCACACTTCACGATTGGCCGGGAGCCGGACAATGACATTGTTCTCCCAGATAATGCAGTTTCACGCCATCACGCGCGTATTGAGCGCTGCGCGGCCGGCTGGCAGGTAGTGGACCTGAGGAGCACGAACAAGACGTTCTTAGAAGATACCCCACTACTGCCCGGCATTCCGGAAGTTTTAGACCCGGGGAAAACCCTGCGCGTCGGCCCGTTTTTTATCCATTGGAAGAAAGCAGATGTTTCCGCCTCGGCGAAAAGAACCACAGGCCCGTCCGCGGGAAAACGGCCGCTGCCGCAGGGGGCAAGGCAGTTCCAAACGAGCAGCGGAAATCTGTATGTGGTTGTTAGTCCAGAGAATTTCGCGGTCACACCGGGGAAAAGTGTTGAGGTGCAGTTAGAACTTTCCAATCAGAGCCTGATTGTTGATCACTTCAACCTGCGGTTAGAAGGAATCCCGGCGGAATGGGCAGACCTTCCCGGAAATCCTGTAAAGCTGGATTCGGGGTCGAGCGATGTGCTGAACTTCAGCGTTCACCCGCCCCTTAGCAGCCGCGCCAGGGCAGGCTTGTATCCATATACGCTTAAGATCGAATCGGTTTCTCGTTCTGAGGAAACCGCCGTTGTCAAAGGGACCATCACCATTCAGCCATTTGAACAGTTCTCGGTGGACTTGCAGCCCAGCCAGCTGTCGAGCGGAAGCAAAACGTGGATCATCATCAGAAACGATGGTAATGATGATGGCACCTACCAGCTGGCTGGTCGCGACGCTGGCGATGCGATCCATTTTGATGGGCAGCACGACCGGATTAAAGTCCAACCTGGGGATACAACAACGGTTGAAATGACTCTGGCGGCAAAAAAGCAGCCTCTCCTGGGAAGCAGCCAAATGCTGCCGTTTGAAGTCCAGGTGAAATCAAACACTGGGGCAAGTGAGAAAAAAGAGGGTCAGCTGGAAGTGAAACCAAGGTTTCCAGCATGGGCTATGCCGCTCACTGGCAGCCTGCTGACCGTGCTCTGTATCTCGGCTTTGTGCCTGGTCTTGTTCTTCTCTTTAGGAAGAAATATTCTGCCTGGATGGTTCAGTCCACCGGATCAGGGAGGAGGAATCAGCACGGTCGTATCTCCCATTGAAACGCAGCCGGGTGGGGGTCAGGCGACCAGCCCGGTTACCGCTCCGAGCAAAGCGCCATCCTCTACCACGCCAAACCCGCTACCTGGACAGGGCCTGGAGATGCAGTGGAAAACAGTAGAGAATAGGGCAGTGATTTCACACGCCGAGGAATATTGGGAAAAGTACCAGTCCGATACCCAAAAGCCAGGGCTCTATCTACGCACGGACATGATCGAAGCGTTTGGGGATTTTCTCGAACTCAACAGCGACTTCACCTATTTGTTGGAGCAAGGCGGGGTACGCACTACCGGGATCTGGAAGGTTGATGCCGACAAGGTAATCCTGGTCCCATAGGAGGTTCAAATGGATCGACGCAGTCTTATCAACCAATCTAAAAATTCACTCCGAATCGCACTTTACCTGGCCGCACTCCTACTTGCGCTCTTACCCACCTGGATCCACGCGCAGAGCCAGGCAGGGAATGTAATCCACGCCTGCACCCGTCTGGTGGGGAGCACAAAAAAAATCTATATGATGGTACTGGCAGATAAGTGCGAAGATGGCTGGAATGAACTGACCTGGAATCAACAGGGGCAGCCCGGTCCAGCAGGGCCTGCGGGGCCAGCCGGACCAACGGGTGAGCAAGGCCCAGCCGGAGCCCAAGGACCGAAAGGAGAAAAGGGTGACCCGGGCGCACCAGGGCAAAATGGCACCTCTCCAAATATCACTGTTGGCGGCAAAATCATTCTTGAAAGCCACGGCGCCAATGATCCTCCCCCGCTCCTACTCATGCCCGCCAGCAATAGTTTCTGCTCTCTGGAAAGGGTAGCAACAGATGATTCTGGCGAAAGAAATCGCGCACACTGCGAGGTCTACTCCTGGGATGGAATCTGGTATCTCAAGGCCCTCAGTGGCGAAGATTCGCATACCTGGTGCGATGCGCGATGTATCAGTTGGCCATAAGTCATCAAAAATCGGTCAGGTGGAGCGCATAAGGACTATATCAATAAAGCAATTGTCCCTTTCTTTTTTGAAAGAAGAACGAAAGGAGAGAAACAGATGACGAAGGAAAGAATTGCAGGTTCGAAAGAAACCGACGAAAAGAAGAGCAGGGTGCGCAAACCCGAAAACCTGGCAGCAGAGCGCAGCTCGGTGGATGGCTCGGCGGAGACAGCTTCTTCCCTGGTTGCCCTCCAGCAGAACGTTGGCAACCGGGCGGTGCAGCGGCTTGTTGCGCAGCGGAGTGGAGATGCTCCCTTTGAATTGGATGATCAGACCGCGGCGCGCATCCACGCGGAGAGCAGCAGTGGGCAGGTGGTGGATGAAGGCGCTCAGCAGCGCATGCAGGCGGCGACCGGGCATGATTTCCGCGATGTGAAGGTGCACACCTCGCCCGAGGCCAACTCACTCAATCAGCAAATCGGGGCGAAGGCGTTCACCACCGGGCGTGACATCTACTTCCGAGAAGGCGCGTACAGCCCGAACACTTCCGAAGGACAGGAACTGCTTGCGCACGAGATGACCCACGTGGTCCAGCAGAGCAGCGGCGCGGTCAGCGGCGGCACCCGTATGACTGTCAACGCGCCGGGTGACGTGTACGAGCAGGAGGCCAATGCCGTGGCGAAATCGGTCCAGGGAACGGGCGGCGCGGCAGCTGCAGGGGTACAACGTGAGGCGGCTCCTGAGGAGGAGGAGGAAGTCCAGGCCCAGGCTGTGCCTGAAGAAGAGGAAGAGGTCCAGATGCAAGAGGTGGAAGAAGAGCAGGTTCAGGCACAGGAAATGGAAGAGGAAGAGGAGCCAGGCGCTTAGCCGCTTGACCAAAGGTGAGCCATGATTGCAGACCTGGATGAAACGATCCGCCAGCTGTTAATTGCCGAAGTTCCGATCAAGAATGGGGAGATCGAGATCAGCTTCGACCAGCCGAAGCGCGAGTGGAGCTCGCACCTCAGCCGTCCCACGGTGAACTTCTTCCTCTATGATCTACGCGAGAACCCGGCCCTGCGCACCCATCAATGGGAACGGCTGGCTGAAGGTGGAAACGGCGGCCGCCTGGCCCATCTCAAACGCACGCCTTTCCGCGTAGACTGCCTCTACATGCTCACCACCTGGGCTGTCGAACCGGAGGACGAACACCGCCTGCTTACCCGCTGCCTGATGGCGCTCTTCCGCTTCCCGGTGCTTCCTGAAGACCGCCTGGTTGGCAGCCTGCGCAACCCGATGTTCGAGATCCAGGCCCGGCTGGCGTCGCATGACCGGCTGACCAACCCGGCTGAGGTATGGGCTTCGCTGGATAATGAGATGCGCCCAACCGTTTCCTACATCGTCACGCTAGCTCTGGACCCCTGGAGCGAGGTGACCGGCCCGGTGGTCCACACCCTCACCTACCGGTTTGGGCAAGCCGCTGGCCTACCTGATACCCCACGGCTTGACGCGCCCGATCCACAAGCGAATCAAATCTATATCAGCGGCACCGTCTGGGCGAAATCAAAACCCCAGGTGGGCATCGCGGTGGCCGTCAAAGGCACCGGGCTGTTTACCAAAACAGACCGGCAGGGACGGTTCGTCCTGGGCAGCCTGCCTTCCGGTGAATACACCCTGGTCGCCTGGCCGCCTAAAGGCAAACCGCGGGAAAAGAAGGTTGCTGTCCCCGCGGCAGGTGGCACCTACGATCTGGAGATCGGCCAGGAGGAGCCATGAACCGGCAGCACAGAATGATCCACCTGTTAAGCCGGTCACCGCCAGAGGAGGGATGCGATATGAAAAGATAAGGCCGGCTTTTTGAAGACAAAAAAACCATGTGGGCGTGCCGCGCGCTGTGCAGCATGCAAGCAATCGCAAATGGTTTGTTTTTAGGAGGAAAGTACCAATGGCACTTACATATCTATCTCCTGGCGTGTATGTGGAAGAAGTGGACCGTGGGACGAAACCAATTGAAACTGTTGGAACGTCGACCGCGGCATTTATTGGGATTACCGCCGAGGCTAGCCTGAAGGCGATCGATGCCAAAACAGGTGATAAGGTAGTGATCGAGTCCCGGCTGAATAAGCCAACTATGGTGACGAGCTGGACGCAGTACACCGATATATTCGGTGAGTTTGTTTCAGGGGCATATCTGCCGGACGCGGTGTATGGTTACTTTGCAAACGGCGGTGGGGCCTGCTTCGTCACCAGCCTGAGAGCGCTCAACGAGGGCGGCATCGTTTCAAAAACTGCTGAAATCACGATCCCGGCCAAAAACAGGGGGACGAGCTTCAAAGTCCTTGCCAAAGTGCCCGGACCAGCGTCGAACGGCCTCCAGGTGGTGGTCAGACCTGCCGGCGAGGAGGGCTTTTCGATCACCGTTGGCGGCGAGACAAAAACCGGCTTGACCATGAAGAAGGGCGAAAATTATGTCGGCGATGCCGCGTTTGAAACGGTGACGATCACGGAAATCGGCGCGGCGGGTGCGCTGCCCGCTGAAGGGACCTATGCCCTGACCGGCGGAGGAATCCCTCCGCTGACCGCTGTTGATTTCATCGGCAGCGCCAGTGAGCGAACTGGCCTGGGCGGCCTGGAAGCGCTGGACGATGTACGCCTGGTGCTCTGCCCGGATATCATGGCAGGGTATGATGGAACAGATGAGGCAAAAGAGCGCATCAAGATGATCCAGACGGAGATGATCGCGCACTGCGAAAGGTTGCGCTACCGCTTTGCCGTGCTGGATACCCCGCCAGGCCTCAACGCGCAGCAGGCTCTGGAATGGCGCAACTACCTCAACTTTGATACCTCGTATGCGGGGCTGTACTATCCCTGGGTCCAAATCGCCGACCTGAGCGGGAGCGGCAGCACGAGCAAGTTTGTCCCCCCCAGCGGTCATGTGGTCGGCATTTACAACCGGGAGGACGCCGACCGCGGCGTGCATAAAGCCCCTGCAAACCAGGTCGTCCTTGGTGCGCTTGATCTCGAGATCCATCTAAGCAAAGGCGAGCAGGATGTGCTTAACCCCAAAGGGGTGAACTGTATTCGCTCCTTCCCGGCACGCGGCATCCGCGTGTGGGGTGCGCGCACCTTAAGCAGCAATGGCGCGTGGCGCTATGTCAATGTTCGCCGCCTGTTCATCACGGTCGAAGCATCAATGGAAATTGGCCTGGCCTGGGTGGTCTTTGAGCCCAACGACAGCACGCTGTGGGCCAAAGTAGTGCGTGACGTCACCTCATACTTGCGGGTCGTATGGCGCAGCGGTGCGCTGTTTGGGAATACCCCCGAGCAGGCTTTCTACGTCAAATGCGATGAGGAACTCAACCCGCACGAGATCCGCGACCTGGGCCAATTGATCATCGAAGTTGGTCTGGCTCCGGTGAAGCCGGCGGAGTTCGTTATCTTCCGCATCAGCCAGTGGGCCGGCGCGAACGCTGAGGCATAACCGGGTCGTTGAGGCGACCTGCTGAAAGGAGTTTGAAATGGCAGAAAGGGAAGATCCACTTGTTGGTTTTCACTTTGCTGTTGATATTCAGGGCACGATCAAGGGCTACTTCACAGAGTGCTCCGGGCTGGGCTCTGAGCATGAGGTGGTCGAGCATAAAGTGGTGACCGAAAAAGGCCAGGAAGTCGTGATTAAAATTCCGGGCCGTCTGAAGTGGGAGAACATCACGCTCAAACGCGGGATCACCAGCAGCATGGACCTCTGGGATTGGCGAAAACAGATCGAGGATGGCAAGGTCGATTCCAACCGCCACAACGGCTCGATCATCATGTTTGACCAGACGCTGAAAGAAATTGCCCGTTGGAATTTCGAGCGCGCCTGGCCGGTAAAAGTAACCGGCCCGCAGCCAAAAGCGGACAGCAATGAAATTGGCGTTGAGGAAGTAACCCTGGCGCACGAGTACATCAAGCGTGTGAAATGAGGCGTAACCAAGCAGCGGCGCGGTGGACGGCCACAAGCAGATCCTTGCGCTCGCCGCCACCGCGCCAATGCCGGTCATAAAAAGGGATGACCATGCAAACCGAATTTGATTTT
>JBLNAU010000409.1:0-3407 GCA_050259515.1 Syntrophothermus sp. | reverse complement strand
TCCCACCCCGAGAAGACCCATGCCGATCATCCCCGGGAGTCGGGACCCGACCCGGTCGGAGAGCGCGCCGCTGATGGGAGCGGAGATTGCCATCATGATCGGCTGGACTGTTAACAGCAGGCCGGCCTGCGCAGGATTAAACCCCCGGCCCTGAATCAGATAGAAAGGCATCAGGAAAGTAATACTGTACACACAGATGTAATTCAGAATGGCATTGGCTACGGAAGCGGAAAACAACGGGATATGGAACAGACTCAGATCCAGCATGGGAGCGGGAGAACGCTGCTCGACCCGGATAAAAATCCACCCCAGGATCCCTGCAAAAAGCAGCGGCCCCCAGACAGAGATCGAAGACCAGCCCCAATCCGCTCCCTTGTTGAGTCCGAGCAGCAGCAGGGTCAAACCTGCCAGGAAAATCGCAGCGCCCGGCAGATCGAATTTTTGTTGACTCTCCGCGGGAACATCCTTTGGGATGAAGATCATGCCGAGCAGGAACGCCAGCGCGCCGACCGGCACATTGATGTAGAAGACGGTCCGCCAGCCAAATGCCTGGGTCAGCCAGCCGCCGAGCGAAGGCCCGGCGGTTAATCCCAGGTAGGTCATGGTGGAGATCAAGCCGAAGGCCCGCCCGCGCTGCTCGGCGGGGAAATTGCCGGTCACAATGGCGGGGGAGTTCGAGGCAAGCATGGCGCCACCAATGGCTTGCATCCCGCGAAAGACGACCAGCCAGACAGGCGCCCAGGCTGCCCCGCACAATGCCGAGCTGACGATGAAAATTCCAAATCCCCAGATATAAATGGACCTGTGCCCGCGCAAATCTCCCAGGCGGCCGAAGGTGAGCAGCAATCCGCTGAGGACAAGCAGGTAAACGGTCACCACCCACTCGATGGTGGCTACGTTGCTGTGGAAGGCATCGCGCAGAACAGGCAGGATGGTGTTGACCACGCTCCCGTCCAGTGCAGCCATAAAGGAGCCGGTGCCGATGGCGATCAGCACCCACCACTTTCGATCAATTCTTTTGGTACTGGAAATCTGTGTATTGGTCATAAGAAACGATTGGCTTCCATGCAGTCTGTGTGTTTACCGGTTTGTCACCATTCTGCTCATAAAAACAGCCACGCACCCAGGTACGTGGCTGTAAGAAACAAAACAGTGCGTTGTTTAATCCATGTGCTTGATGATCGCGTCACCGAACTCGGAGCATTTGACTTCGGTGGGGCTGTCCATCAGGCGGGCAAAGTCGTAGGTGACGGTCTTGGCTGCGATGGCACCTTCCATGCCCTTGACGATCAGGTCGGCAGCCTCGGTCCAGCCCATGTAGCGGAACATCATTTCGCCGGAGAGGATGACCGAGCCGGGGTTGACCTTGTCCAGGTCTGCGTATTTCGGGGCGGTGCCGTGGGTGGCTTCGAAGATGGCATGACCAGTCTCGTAATTGATGTTGGCGCCCGGAGCAATGCCGATCCCACCGACCTGGGCGGCCAGCGCATCGGAGAGGTAATCGCCGTTCAGGTTCATGGTGGCGATCACATCATAATCGCGGGGGCGGATGATGGTGAACTGCAGGCTGACATCCGCAATGGAATCCTTGATCAACAGCATTTTCTTCCACTTGCCGTCGCCGTGGGTCTCCCACAACCGCAAAGCTTCCTCCACCTCGCATTTAATATCGTTCTGCTGGGCAGGGCTCATCATATCGAAGCCCGGATCGATCAATTTGGCATTTTCCTCGACAGTCAGGTTTGGATTGGATTCCTTGTTGCCCAGGATCCAGGTCTCACGCTCGGTGACGATCTGGTCCCGGAACTCGCGCTTGGCAAGGGTATAGCCCCAATCCTTGAAAGCACCTTCGGTGAACTTCATAATGTTGCCCTTATGGACAAAGTTCACGCTCTTTCGCTTGTTGTCCAGCGCCCACTGGATGGCCGCGCGCACCAGACGCTCGGTGCCCTGGACGGAGACCGGCTTAAGGCCGATGCCTGCCGTATCGGGGAAGCGCATCTTTGCATATTCCTTCGGGAATGCTTCCTTGAACAACGCTTTGAATTTCTCATTGTCCTCGGTCCCATACTGGAACTCGATGCCGGTATAAATATCCTCCGTGTTCTCGCGGAAGATGACCATATTCACATATTCAGGGTGTTTTACAGGGGAGGGAACGCCCTTGTACCAGCGAACGGGCCGTTGGCAGACGTAAAGATCGAGCAATTTGCGGAGTGCAACATTCAGAGAACGGATACCGCCCCCGATCGGGGTCGTGAGCGGACCCTTGATCCCCACCAGGAACTCCTTGAACGCTTCGGTGGTCTCATCGGGAAGCCAGGTCTGCCATAACTTGAACGGCTTCTCACCGGCGTACACTTCCATCCAGTGGATTTTGCGCTTTCCACCGTACGCCTTTTCCACCGCAGCATCGAAGACCCGCACCGAGGCCCGCCAGATGTCGCGGCCTGTGCCGTCGCCCTCGACGAACGGGATGATCGGGTTATCAGGAACCTGGAGCTTTCCATCTTGAATGGAAATCCTTGCACCGCCTTCGGGTACTTTTACGTTTGTGTATGCCATCGAGTGTCTCCTTGTGCCGCAAGCCTTGAAATTAGATGATCGGTTTCGAGCGTGTCTGCCGAAATCGCCAGGTATGCCATACCACATACAAAAGCTGCGGTACTTGCGAAATGTTGCGCGGGATTATAACATCCACAATATCATCAATCTTAGTGACAAATATCATGTGATTTGTCCATACTTCCGTCTATATTGCAATCGATCGAACGTATTCCTCTTGACACATTTTCAATTCGGCGTAAAATTCCGCCCAATGTATCGACATCCCCACCGCAAACGATTGTTCCATCCACACTTCCTTGGGATGATTGTTTCTTCTTTTGGGTGTTAGAGAGTCGCTTTTAGCGGCTCTCTTTTTTTATATCTATTCCGAGAGGAGTCCTGTATGACAACCATTAGCAAGGAAAGTTCATCCCCAAAGGTCATCGGCTATCTGCCCGATGACAATCCACCGACCGGCGCGATGCTGAGTCTTGGCTTCCAGCAATTTCTGACCATGTTCCCCGCCACCGTTCTGGTCGCCATCCTGACCAAGTTCGATGTGGGCGTGACGCTACTCGCATCGGGCCTGGGCACCATTGTTGCCCTGCTGGTCTCCAAGCGCAAGATTCCCATGTATTACGGGTCCTCGTTTTCATATATTGCGGTCATCATCACGGTGATGAGCAGGTTCGCGCCTGTCTGTTTCAATGATCCGGCTCAGAAGTATTGCCCGGAGGGAGTGCGCATCGTGCAGGTGGGCATCCTGCTAACCGCCGTGTTCGAGATCCTGGTTGGGTTGCTGATCATGCGCATCGGCAAACAGGCACTGGACAAGGTGCTGCCTTCCATTATTACCGGTT
>JBLNAU010000408.1:0-2901 GCA_050259515.1 Syntrophothermus sp. | reverse complement strand
GATGGCTTTTGTAAATCGCTCGCGGTTATTCATGTGGCTATCCTATGCTGATATCTGATTCAGTGGGCCGCAACACCAAGCTGGATGTCTGAGAGGATTATTTCTCCACACGCTTGCGGGCCTTATCGGACTGTGCCTGGCGCCACTGTGAAATTGCCACGGCGGCGATCAACAGCAAGCCCAAAGCCACGCGCTGAGTGAAGGTGTTGAAGCCCAGCAGGTTCATGCCATTGTTAAGCACACCGACCAGGATGACGGCCAGGAAGGTACCCATGATGGTCCCTTTGCCGCCCGATGTGGCTGCACCGCCAAGAAACACGGCGGTGATGGCCTGCAGCTCGAGCCCGGTCCCGTTGATGGGATTCCCGGAGGTCGTACGCGCGGTCAGTAATACCCCGGCCAGACCAGCGATACCGCCGGAGATCATATACATCCACACTCGAACCCGGGTGAGATTAATGCCGGCCAGGCGGGCAGCCGTTGCATTGCCGCCAATGGCGTAAATGGCACGCCCATAATCGGTGTAGGTCATCAGGATGTGGGCCAGGATGGCAACCACGACCAGGATCACGGTCAGGACCGGGATCCCCGTCCACTTGGAGCCACCCAGCTGTCCGATGGCGGCCTGGGTCCAGAAGCGACCTTGCGCCAGCCAGGTGAAATCGGGCTGGGTGAGAACGCCGATCGGTTTCCCATCCGGTGCTAGTAGAAAGGCGACGCCTGCAAAAGCAGCCAGTGTCCCAAGGGTAGCAATGGTTGGGTTCACGCGCAATTTTGTAACGATAAACCCGTTGATTGCCCCAGCGATCATTCCTGCCATAATTCCAGCGGCGACTGCGATAACGGTGCTGCCACTGGGCAGGAGATGAAGTGAGCCAACCGTTCCCGCGCCTACCAATACGGACGCAGCCACCACAGATCCAATGGATGCAATCGAACCCACCGAAATATCGAGCGCGCCGGCAACGATCACCACCGTCTCCCCGATGGCTATCAATCCGACAATGACGATGGCCTGGGAGAGACTATTCATTAAGTTCTGCCAGGTAAAGAATTTCGCGCCACCGGACATTCCGAACCAGCTGCTTGCAACGGTGATCAAAAGAACGAGGACGATCAGCGCAAAGATCAGGGACAGGTTATCTGCGCCGATAAATCCAATCACTTCGCGAAGGGTGTCCCGTTTTGCCTTGGGTTTGGATTGGGCGGTTTGCTCGTTGGTGCTCATAAAGGATTACTCTCCTGGGAGATTTTCAAATTTCCATCAGATGCCGGCGATAGATGTTCCGCCATGGCCAGCTTGAGAACTGCTTCCTCACTGGCAGTGGCTCCGGACAGCTCTCCAGTGATCCGGCCGTTCTGCATGACATAAATGCGGTCTGAAAGCCCGAGGATTTCGGGCAGCTCAGAGCTGATAAACATGATCCCCAAGCCTTGACTGGCAAGATCGTCGATCAGGCGATAAATTTCCGCTTTGGCTCCTACGTCGATGCCGCGGGTTGGCTCGTCGAGGATCAGGACCTTGGGTTTGGCCGCCAGCCAGCGTGCCAGCACCACTTTCTGCTGGTTGCCACCTGAAAGCTTGCCAACTTCCTGTTGGAGCGAAGGTGTTCGCACATTGAGAGCTTCCACAAAACCGGCGACGACCGATTTTTCCATGCCTCTGCGGACAAAGCGAAACCGGCTGAGCCGCCTCAGGATCGCGATCGACACATTTTCCAGCACGCTGCGAATGAGGATCAGTCCTTCGCGCTTGCGGTCCTCAGGCGCAAAACCAATGCCTTTCGAAATGGCATCCACAGGCTGGTGGATATTGACTTCCTTTCCTTCCAATAGAACGCGGCCGCCAGTCTTGGGCATTTCGCCGAAGACAACTTTTCCCAGTTCCGTCCGTCCGGCCCCCACGAGCCCGGCAAAGCCCACCACCTCACCGGCATTGATATAAAAATTGATATCGCTGTGCCAGTTGCTGCTCAGGTTTTCCACGCGCAGGACTTCACGATCGGTCGTCGATTGGTGTTTTTGAAAAACTTCTTTTAACTCGCGCCCAACCATCAAGCGGACGATCTCCGTGTCGGTCAGCTCGACAGATGGGCGAACTGCGATCAGGCGTCCGTCGCGCAGGATGGCAACCCGGTCACACAAGCGCAGGATTTCTTTGATCCGATGAGAAACATAAATAATAGCTACTCCCTCATCGCGCAATCGGCGGACAAGGGCAAACAGGCGCTCGACCTCTTCATCAGAAAGGGAGGAGGTCGGCTCATCAAGAGCCAGCACCCGCACTCCGGATTTGAGCGCCCGCATAATTTCCACCAATTGCCGCTGGGCCGGCGACAGTTGTTCACCCAGCAGCTTTGTGGGCAGAACGCCGGCAAAACCGTATTCATCCAGGCTACGCTGAACATCTTCATTCAGTTCCTGGCGTCTGATGAAACCGAATCGGCTGGGCAGCTCGCCAACCCAGATATTTTCGGCAACATCCACGCCCGGGATGATCTCCGGCTCCTGGTAGATGACGCGGATTCCGGTACGGTGTGCAGCTAACGGGTTGGAGAAGCTCAATTGCTGACCATCCATCGTCAGTGTACCTGAGTCAGGCTGGTAATCGCCATTGATGATCTTGAGCAGGGTGGACTTCCCGGCTCCATTTTCACCCATGAATGCAAGGATCTCGCCCGGACGAATATCGAGCGAAACATCGGTCAGTGCCTGTACATTGGGAAACGCCTTGCTGACGTTGCGGATCAGCAGGGTGCCGGGCGGCGCATCCATTGCAGGGGAATTTTCGGGTTCAGGAGGTGCGTTCGTTGGTAGGGTCATGGATAGGATTCTATCCCCGGATGGGATGTTTTGGAGGCCGGGACAGAAGCCCGGCCTCCAAAAGAGAAGAAGTTTTTA
>JBLNAU010000407.1:0-4079 GCA_050259515.1 Syntrophothermus sp. | reverse complement strand
GTTCTGTTTGCAATTGGATTTGTGTGTTCCTTCCTGAGTTTTTTGATCCTGCACACCTTGCGAGCCCCCAAGGAGGCGGGGTTGGGAGAATTTGCGGGCCTGTTCTTCCACGGGAATGCTTTGATGGCGATCAGCTCGATGATCCGTTTCTACTATGCGCGCGAGGAAACGGATGTGCTGGCTGCCACCGAACAACTGGGCCGCGCTCGCAGTCCGCTCACCGTGGATGAGCTCATCGGCTCGTTGAATGACCCCCGTTTCTATGTCCGTTTTGAAGCGATCGTTTCCATCACGCGCCATCGCCCCCATGAGCGGCTGACCGAGGCCCTGATCGATGTGATGGAGGCCCCCGACCCCGCCCTGGCCGTGATCGCCGCCTGGGCCCTGGGGAGGATGGGAGATATGCAGGCCGTCCCTGCGCTAAGCAAGGCGTTCAGCGGGGCAAAGTATCACTCCGTACGGGCCCATGCCGCCCGCGCCCTGGGTACGCTGGGCGACCGGGACAGTATCCCCTCCTTAATGGCCGAAATACGGGGTGATGCAGACCTGGGGCTGAAGGTAGCCTGCGCTTCGAGCCTGAGCAAGCTGAGAGTCGCTGAAGCCGCTCCTGAGCTTCTCCACATCCTGTACATTGACAGCTATCCACAAAGCCGGCGGGAAATGGGGATGTGCGTGGCCCGGCTGCTGGATGCAGAGGTCAAGTACATCGACCTGGCCCGCGGCATATATGACGACCCGGGGACAGCCCTGGCTCGTGAAGTGGATGTCATTCGGGGGATCCTCGGCAGGAAGCTTATGAATCGCGAGGAGATCCTATCCCATTTACTCACATCCAGGGAGCAATTTGCGCAGGGACAACTGGAACAGGGCTATCAGCCCCTTTTGACCGTCATCAGTCTCCTCGTTCTGGAGGAAATACACCCGCTCTCCCGGGATATTCTGCTCGAATCGGGTACCCGCATGCATGAGTTCGGACCAGACAGGATCGAATATCTGCTGCTTGGGCTGGTTGCCATGGAACAATGCTTTAAATGAAGAAGTGTCTTTTTCAGACACTTCTTCCCCCTCATCTCGATTAAAGATTCGATGGACGATCAAAGCTCGATTACAAATGTTTGCTGCTATAGGGGTCCATCGCATCCCGCAGGCCGTCGCCCAGGAAGTTGATGCCCAGCACGGTTAAGAGGATCATGGTTCCGGGGAAGAACCATAGCCAGGGCGCGGTCTCCAGATAGCGGTAGGCTCCATCCAGCATGTTGCCCCAGGTAGCAGTGGCGCCCTGCACCCCCACCCCCAGAAAACTCACATAGGCTTCTGACAGGATTGCCGTTGCGACACCCAGGGTTGCGGCCACAACCAGCGGCGCGGTGGTATTGGGCAGGAGATGATTCAGGATCAGGCGGAAGTCCGTTGCGCCCAGGGCAGTGGCTGCGGAAACATAATCCCGCTCGCGCAGGGAAAGAATATTGGCGCGCACAATGCGCGCCAGGTACATCCAGGAGGTGAGCCCAATGATCAGAATGATCACCAGTACGCTTCCGGTCATTTCACGCCCAAAGATGTTAATATCGGGCATGCCCTTTCCAAAGAAGCGCGCCCCGATGATCAGAAGGAACAGGCTCGGAATGATCAGCATGGCTTCGGTGAAGCGCATCAGCGTGTTATCGATCCACCCGCCATAGTAGGCTGCGATCGAGCCGATCAACGCGCCGAGGAATACTTCCACGAAAGCGGCAGAGATTCCAATCATTAACGAGATTTGTCCGCCGTAAATGGTGCGTGCCAGGATGTCGCGCCCAATGACGTCCGTGCCAAAGGGATGCGCATTGGAGGGCGGTTTCAGCTTCTGGCTCGTATCCGCGCAATTCGCCCATGGTTCGCCGCGCAAATCCTGTTTGATCGGTGCACAGTACCCATGTACAAAGAATCCACCAAAAGTGATGAAGAGTGCCAGGACGGCCAGCAGGCCAAGTCCAAACATGGCCATTTTGTGCTTGCGAAACCGCCGCGCGGCCAGCGCCATCGGCGACAGGGGCGGCGTGGGCTTTACAACAATTTCTTCAAGAGGTTCGGCTGGATTTATGACGGTCATAAATAGTTATCCCAAACGAATGCGCGGGTCAATGAAGGAATACACCACATCGGTAAGGATCTGGAAAATGATCACAGTGATGGCAATCAGCATCAATATGCCCATCAGCATGGGGAAATCCGACCGCTCTGTGTGATCGATGAACAGGCGTCCCATCCCCGGCCAGGCAAAGATGCGCTCGGTCACCACCGCACCTGCCAGCAGGAAGGGGATGTCCAGCCCGATGATGGTGATAAAGGGCAGCGCTGCATTGGGGAGGGCATGGCGGATCACGACCGCATTCGAACCCATGCCCTTGGCGCGCGCCGTGCGTACGTAATCCTGGCTGAGGACTTCCAGCACACTGGAGCGGACGAAACGGCTGTACCCCGCCGTGCTGATGGTCACAAGCGTGACAAGCGGCAGGATCATATGTTTGACGAGCTCCAGCGTCGTCTTTCCCGCAGCCGGGTCGTACATTCCCACCGTTGGCAGGTAGGGCAGGCCCCAGCGGCGGAAATTCACAGCAAAGACATACATCAGCATCAACGCCAGCCAGAAGACCGGCATGGAATATCCTATAAAGGATAAGCTTGTCACCAGGTTATCCAGGAACGAATACGGGTGTAAGGCTGAATACAGGCCGATGGCCAGAGAGAGGATGATGATCAGAATTTCAGCCACCACCATCAGGAGCAGCGTATTCGGCAGCCGCTCCCCGATCATCTTCAAAACCGGCTGGCGTGTGACCAGGGAGTTGCCCCAGTCGCCGCGCAGGATTCCATGGCGCTTGCCCGGTGTGTCCGGTACGCCATCGCCGTCCATATCGATCTTCTGCCAGTCATTGCCGACCAACCAGGTCAGGTACTGCTTGTAGACCGGTTGGTCCAGGCCCAACTGGCGGCGCAGACGCTCCCGATCTTCAGCACGCGGGGGGACACGCCCCCCAAGGGTTGCGATCGGATCACCAAAAGCCTGCATCAGCATAAAAAGAATAATACTGATGATGACAAGCTGAGGGATGGCTTGAAGAATTCGGCGAATGATGTAATTGGTCATATGCGTAAACAGACGGGCCTGCCGGGTCCTTTGGGGACTCGGCAGGCCATAATGTAGTTCAGACTATTCGGAAATTTGCCATTCGTAGGCGTTCCAGAAGGGGTAAACACCGGAGAATTTTACATTCTTGAGCCGGCTGCTGACGGACCACAGGTCAGGATCCTTCCAAAAGCCGATGTAGATGTAATCATCATAAATGATCTGCTCGATCTGCTTGAACAGCTCCTTGCGTTTGGCCGGGTCGACCTCAACCGCCTGCTGCTTGAACAGATCGTCGA
The DNA here is from genome assembly GCA_050259515.1 of Syntrophothermus sp. Lineage (GTDB taxonomy): Bacteria > Chloroflexota > Anaerolineae > Anaerolineales > Villigracilaceae > Defluviilinea. The sequence continues at coordinate 671 of JBLNAU010000407.1, read as the reverse complement.
GCTTTGGATTGCAGTAACCCTGATCGTTCGTGCCATCCGGGTTATCCGCGTTCACAACCTGGGCACATGTGAAGGTATCCGTATCCGGGTCGGGATAAGCATTTTGCACGCTTGAATACTCGGCGACATCATACTCGCCCAGCGCCATTGGGCCACTGTCATTGTAGCCGTTCCAGAAGATATCGCTGGAGTAGTTGGCCAGCTCGGCGCCGATACCGACTTCCTTCCATTGCTGTTCCACCACGGCCTGGATGCTCTTGCGCAGCTCGCGCTGGTTGGTGGCGTAGCGCACGGTCAGGTCAACCTTCTTGCCGTCGATCGTCTTATCACGGATGCCATCGCCATCCGAGTCGGTCCAGCCGGCGGTATCGAGCAGCTGCTTGGCCTGCTCCGGATCATAGGGATAGGGTTCGAGATTACTATTGTAGGGCGGGGTCATATCCCAGAAGGTCGCATTGACCGGGTTAATTTCCGCCACCAGGAGATCCTTCACGATCGTGAAGCGATCGGTAGCCATCGCAATCGCCTTGCGGACGTTCACGTCGAGCATGAACGGGCGGGCGGTATCCGGGTTGACGTTCAGGAACCAGGCTTCGTTATAGCCGGAGCTGACAGGCACAACCTTCACTTTACCGCCAGCTTCCAGCTTTTCGATCTGATCCGAAGAGAGG
>JBLNAU010000406.1:0-7188 GCA_050259515.1 Syntrophothermus sp. | reverse complement strand
CCGGTCAGGCGATGCGCCTGGGCCCAGGCCCGCATTTTGTCGAACGCCATCCCCTCCGGTCCCTCCCCGAAGCCATTGATACACGCCACCCGTATGGGAGGCAGATTGACGATCCGAACATCCAGGTCACTCATGTTTCCACTCCATTTCTAGTTTGCTCAAGCCGCCGTCCCTTGCGCAGCATCCCCGTGGGACGGCGGTGTGGTTTGATCCTGTCTTCGAAGACTGTCCCATCTTACCTGACAGTACCTGACATCTCATGTCAGGAATTTCGGCTAAAATGGAAACATGCGGGCCGATCGATTACTTTCCCTGTTGATGCTGCTTCAAACCCGCGGACAGATGTCCGCCAGGGAACTGGCCGATGAGCTGGAAGTCTCCGAGCGGACGATCTACCGGGATATCACTGCCCTCTCCACCTCCGGCGTTCCCGTCTATGCCTCACGCGGACCCGGAGGCGGGGTGAGGCTGATCGACGAATATCGCACCACGCTGACAGGTCTGACCCCCGAGGAGGCGCGTGCCCTCTTTACCATGAGCCTTCCCGCCCCGTTGATGCAGCTCGGCATGGGAGAGAAGTTCAAGCGTGCCCTGCTGAAGATGTCCGCCTCCCTGCCTGAGCCTCGCCGCGCGGACGAAGCCCGCACACGCCAGCGCATCCTTTTGGATTCCTCCTGGTGGTTCCAATCGGAGCAGGAGGTACCCTGCCTGCAGACGATCCAACAGGCGCTCTTTCAAGACCGGCGTCTGCGCATCAAGGTCCGCTGGGATTTCTTTAACACTGTGTTCGAACAGGAGGCCGAGCCTTACGGGCTGGTGGCCAAGACGAACATCTGGTACCTGGTGTATGGACGCGGCGGAACCCCGCATGTGACAAGAGTCTCGCAGATCGTCGAAGCGGAGATGATGGCGGAGTGTTTCGATCGCCCCCCGAACTTTCAACTCGATACGTTTTGGGAGCAATGGTGCCGGGAGTATGAGTCCCAGCCTCCATTCTGTGCCCGGGTGCGGGTTGCGCCGGAAGCATTACCCATGCTGGCCGAATATGTCGGTGACCGGGCGCGCAGCCTGGTCAAATCACGGCGCACCCCCGATGACGGCGGCTGGGTCACACTTGACCTTCCCTTTGAATCCTTTATTGCCGCCCGCTCCCGCCTGCTTGGGCTGGGGCGGGCCGTGGAAGTGCTCGAGCCGGAAACCCTGCGGCGGAGCCTGATCGATTTTGCTGAACAGATCGTAAGGTTTTATAAAGACAAAATTATGGGTTGAGAACTTTATTCTAGGCGATTGTCGGGGCCGTTTCTTTTCGAAAAACAAAATGCCCGCCCCGATAGGCAATCCACAAAATGATGCTGCCTGCCAGAAGCATGACGATCAATGTCAGGAGGGACGCTTCGACGCCCAGCGTTCCACCTGTGAATAATGCCGGGCCGTTGAGACTCGCCTGGATCAGCCCGGTCAGTTTTACGCCCGACTGCCCGGCCACCCCCACACCATAAATACCGTCATTGGCAAAATCCCAGGCCATATGAATCCCCAGGGCCATCCAGATGCGATGGGTCAGGGTGTATGCCGCGCCGAGGATGACACCTGCTTCCAGCGAAACGGCCAGGGCGCTGACAAGTGTTGCCCCTTCGCTGGAGAGATGGATCAGGCCAAAGAGCAGTGCAGAAATGGCAAGGGCCCACCAGGTGCCCAGCCATGCCTCGATGATCCGATAGATCGTGGCCCGGAAGATCAGCTCCTGAACCCAGGCACTGACCAACGCGCCCAGCAGGGAGCCAAACACGGTCAGAGAAATAAGCCCAACATTGATCACACGGTAATACTCGGATAACCAGAGTATCAGGATGACAAGAGAGAACAGGGCAAGACCGATAAATGCACCGATACCGAATTCCTTCCAGGCCTTTGAGAAACTAAGCTCCGTCATCCTGCGTTTTTCGAGCCAGCGGACATAGAACCGGTACGCATAATAAGTCAGAGGAGGAATGAGAACAAATGCCAGTAGATTGGTAACGGCAGAATCCTGGATGGAAAAGATCTGCCGCAACAGATTCAGCAGGACCTGGCCGATGGCTGTCGCCGCGCCAACCAAAATAACCGCAATGAAAATACGGACAACGGTGGATTGCAGAAACTTGTTCAACGTGACCTCCATTGATAAAGAACCGCTAATATGGATGGCAACACCGGGCTGATTATATCGTTGCTGCGGGGTGGGCACTCAGGATACCTGGACCCATATCATTCTTCAACCTGGAATTTCTCAGGACTTCGCCAGATCCTTGATCATATCCCCCAGGCGCTCGAGGGCGCGCTCGGTGGCGTAATTAAAGGCAGCCGCGTTCAAGCGAATGAAATTCGGGAATTGATACGTGGCCGAGAAGACATGCCCGGGGGCGAGCGTGATCCCGCCATCCAAAGCCATCTTGTATAACTCCAGTGAATTGACAATCTCCGGGAGCTGGACCCAGAGGATAAACCCACCGGACGGCCGGGTGAGGCGCGTCCCTTCGGGGAAGTAACGCATGACCGCGCTCGACATCAGCTCAACGTTATGGGCATATTCGCGCCGGATGCGCCGCAAGTGCTGGTCGTACCCGCCTCCATCCAGGAACTCTGCCACAACCATCTGCGGCAGGGTTGGAGAGGAGGCGCTGAGAGTAAATTTCAGCCATTCCACTTCCGTGCTGTAGCGGCCGGCTGCCACCCATCCCAGGCGAAATCCCGGGCTGATATCCTTGGAAAAGGACGACAGCAGGATCACCAGTCCCTTGGTATCAAAGGCCTTGCAGACCAATGGACGCTTCTCTCCAAAATACAGCTCACCGCAAACGTCGTTCTCGATCAGAGGAATATTGTGTCTGGCCAGGAGATCTACCAGCGTCTTCTTTCGGTCGTCGGGGATCTTGCTTCCCAGCGGATTGTTGAAATTGGAGATCACGAACACGGCCCGGATGGGGTTGTGCTCGATGGCGAACTCCAGTGCTTCGATGCTGATGCCATCCCGCGGGTGGGTGGGAATCTCCAGGGCGCGCAAACCGTGTGCCTCCAGGGTTTGGAGTGTGCCAAAGTAGGATGGCGACTCGATCGCCACAATCTCGCCGGGCTTGCAGACCGCAAGCAGGCTGAAATCAATGGCTTCCGTCCCGCCCGATGTGATCAGAATATCCGACGGGGACAGGCTGCAGCCGGCGCTCACCATGCGCCGCGCGATTTGGACCCGCAGGGCATCCAGCCCGGGCGGGAATTGGTACTGGTGCGCATCCTCCCCGTGCTGGCGGACCAGCTTGGCGATCATGGTATTGAGCGTTTGAATGAGTCGCTGATCGAGATGCGGCAGCGCGGCCCCAAGCTGAACCAGGTTCGGATTCCCGGAGTCGCGCATCAACATCATGACCAGCTCATGCAGGCTGACATGACTGGGATCCCGCTGTGGCGAAGAGGTCTCCGGCTCTGGCAGTCGTTCCTCCACCTGCAAGCGGACGTAATAACCGGACTGCGGGCGGGCCTCGATCAATCCCTGCCGCTCGAGAAGCGAATAGGCCTCGAGCACGGTACTGATGCTGAGGTTCTGCTCGCGGCTTAACTGGCGCACAGAAGGAATACGCTCCCCGGGCGGATAGGTGCCATGCCGGATGAGTTCCGCGATCCGTTCCGCAAGTTCCTGGTAGCGCAAGGTTTTGGCAATGGGAGACATAAAAACCTAACAGTTTGGGAGATTTTGACCAGTACAGTTTATTCTATCACCAACTGTAACGGTTACAATCCATGAAATTTGTTTCTGTACTGCCAGTGTGGTTTGTGTAATACTACAGGCAGGAAAGACCATTAGCGATTGGAGAACTTATGAATTTAACCTCAAGAACCCCCAAGATTGAATTACTCCTTCGTCCCGACGAAGTTCTGAGCCTGGACAATCGACAGCACCGAATGGCTATTGAATGCAGGAATGGCGTGATCTGGGTCACACGCGAAGGCGGCCACGGCGACCACATCCTGAGCGCCGGAAGTCGCTACGTTCCCTCCGCCAGGGGCTGCATTGTGATCCAGGCCATCGGCGAGTCACGTGTAAATATCGTGGAAAATATCTAACCTTATCCCACGCTCCTCCGAACCTCTTTCGTGTCCCAGCGGGGCAAGCGGCACGAGAGAGGCTCTTTTTAATTCCTACATAAAATCCTGCGAAGGCATTGCTCCTTCGCAGGATTTTTCAGTTTAATTTCCAGCTATTTCCATTCTGCAAATAGCCGTACTTCGGGGCGTTCTCTTTTAGCCACAATAACTGTCTGACATGGAGGGGGAGCTGCCCTTCCTGTTTTCCCGGGACGCGCTGTAATAACTCGGCCACATTTCCACCCACAAAATCAATTTGAGGTATTTTCGAGGCCAGCTCAATTTTTAAGGCGGCTGCATACACCAGAAACGCATCGATGCCATTTGCCTCCAGCTTCCGAATCACCTCCGGGTGGACCAGGATATATCTTCCACCATGTTGCAGGGCTTCGCTCATGGGAGTCATTCCCTCCCCCAATACCAGCCTTGTTCCACTGCCATCAATGGAATTTTGGGCAATGCTCTTTAACAAGTCGGATACTGGATCGTTCGGTGGATCGCCAACAGGTGCGGGTTTTGAACCCTGTCTATTAAGCGGCATGGGGACTGTTTTGGCTCCTGTAACAATTCCCATCGAAACAATGCCCCCCGCCACATTCACGTCGATATCCCGGGTGCGGGTACAGTGATATTGAGCTACGATCGAGCAGACAATGATCCCAGCGCGTGCCCCATCCAGATCATCCAGCCCGTGTTTTTTCATGATCGCATGGTACTGATCCTGGAATTTTTCCTGGGCCTGCAGGATATCCATCTGCGGCTTGTGCTCATCGGGAATATTTGTGATCCACTGGTCGGGTTTTAACTCGAGCCCGCTGCGCTGGCAGTAGTAGACAAACAGGTTTAACAACTGGGGCCAGGCTTCATTGACCTTCTCCGATAACATGACGGTGCCTGGAGGTGGATTATCCTTGTAATTCAAGGAGCGGTACAGGCTCGTCCCAGCCATCCAGGCGGCAACGGACAAAGTGGTCCCCGCATGTCCACTGCCATTTGGAGGAAGGAAGGCTTGCTGCAGCACACCCAGAAACTCCACGGCAGCATCGTAGCGTTTTTTTTGCATCTCTGGAGAACCAAAGGGATCCTCTTTAACAGGCTCTTTTTTGGGAGTCCTTTTGAACAAATCTGACAGCGGCATGATGACCTCCTGGTTTTCGGTGTTGGTTGTTTGTCCAGATCGATAAACGTATTATAGAAGTTTCCTTTCCGAGGAGCATATTAAGAGCATGTTTCTTTCCTGAGAAAGCTTGTAAAACCATTCCAAGCCGTTTGTCCGCACTGGAGTAAAATACCTTGATGATCATCGCCGTTAACAAATTGGATGGCAGAGTGATGAGGCTTGGATAGGCGCTCGTATTCGCATTGGAGTAACCATGAATGATCTGGGCGAAGTAAAGCATTTACGGGTCAGTGTGGCCACCTATAACCGGGTCCTCTTCCAGCATCCCGATGACGGCAGACAGATGCTGGCACTGGAGCGCCAGGCGACCGTGATGGAGGATGGCAGCGTCAACGTTCGGTCGCAGCCTTTCGGGGGTGGCGTCCATATCCTGAATCCAACTCCCCTGCAAAAGATCATTGGCAAAATAGAATTCGATAGTGAGCGCTCGAAGCACGAACAGGATTTCCGTATCCTGATTCCCCCCTCCAAATGGGAATTGATCAAGGCCTATTGCCTGCGGCACCTGAAGGATGAAGAGGATATCGAGCTCGAGACGGAGCCTGACCGTGAGCTGACCGAGGAGTTCTTCGAGACCATCAAGGTAAAGTTGAACCCGGGCCAATATACAGTTCAACCACAGGGATTTGTGATCGAAAACAGTCCGGTACGGACGGGGAATGTCTATGCCCGCGGCCAGCTCACCGTTCACCTGTACCGGGTCTATGAAGTTCGTATTCTGGATGCCATGCTGGGCAGGATCATGCTGACGATCAGCCACTTATATACCGACCCGGAGGTGGGTGCCCTGGCCCTCAAGGACTTCGAAAATTACGGCAAGGGCCGCTTCAACACCATCCTGACCCTGCCGCTGGATCGTGTGGTCGATGCCTATCGGGCACTGCCTCCTGAACAGCGCTACAGGGAGATCGTGGTGGAAAACCATCCGCTGGAGGAAAGCGTGCTGGCCATCCTTGACGATGTGGACGTCCCACAATATGAGAGAATATAACAAGAGGCAGTAAAGGTCGGAAAGCGCTTTTAAAAATCTGCTCTCGCTGGCGTCCCCGCCGAGGACGGCGGCTTGAGCAAATCGTAGAAACAAGGGTTCGACTCCCCCAGCCTCCTAGTACAGGATGAGCAAATCTCGAAAGGCATTTTCGATCAGGGATGTATCGCCTGAGATGACAGCCCGCCGCTTGCCTTCTTCATACGAAAAACGTCCCGAAACAAAAATATTGAAGTCCAGCATATCCATTTCCAGGCTGGCAGTGGGATCCCCTTTGCCGATCTTCCACATTCCCCCTGCAGGACCGGTCAGTACAAGCAGGATGGCGCCTCTTCCGAGTTTTCTGCTGATCTTTTTCGCAACATCCATGACCACCAATTCATTGATACGCCCATCGTGTTCACGGGTCTGCTCGAAGGGACGATGGGTGGCCCGGCAGATGTCGAGGCGGTGCATCCATGTATCCCGGCTGTGTGTCACCCACATCAGCTGACGAACGGACAGCCACCCGCCAACCGGATGAGGCACACCGATCCATTTGATGGCGCGAAATCCATACGCCCAGTTATGGATCGCTTTTTCGCCGTTCTCCTTCAATTCCTGAATCAGCTCATTTGGCGATCGATCCTTCCGCTCGCCTACCTGCAGGGCATTGATCGCATCCTCAGGCAGCTGGCCATTCCGGGGTATCCTGGTGTACTGGCGCAGCATCTCCCGGTAGCCTGTGCCGCTCAGATAGCCGCCTGCCTGGTGGGCGACCATGTCATGCACGTTCCATTCCGTGCAGGCGGTGGGCCGGGACCAATCCTCAGGGTCCAGCGACTCGATCAGGCGCATGAAGCGGCTGAACGAGACCTGCATCAGATGGTGCGCTTCCTCCGCATGGATGTAGCGGATGTGC
>JBLNAU010000405.1:0-2883 GCA_050259515.1 Syntrophothermus sp. | reverse complement strand
CCGCCGCCTCCCCCAGACCCATTGGGCGTGGAGGTCAGCGCAACATACCCCAGGATCGTTCGGTAACTTTTTGCCGTGAAGGCTCGTGGCCCCCAGGGTACCAGCCTAATGTAAGGAGTATACTGACCCGTTACTTGTACCATCACACGGTCACCATCAGGGACATATCCCGCGTATACACTTCCAGAACATAAGGCATAGGGGGTTGCATTTGTACCACTCGTATATCCGATCACAATGTTTGAGTCGGGAATATTTGTAAAATAGGAGGCCCGTCTTGCAACATCCCGTATGGCTGCGCAATGTTTGTACTTAATCACTCCTGTATCGTCATATCCTACTGCGGACCCGAAGCGCACCGCCTCCCGGCTGGCATTAGTTACTGCCGCGTACAAGAAGATCATGCGCCCCACCTCAATAACGCCAAACAACATGAGAAAAAGAATGGGAGCCACAATTGCAAACTCTACCATCGCCTGTGCACGGTTTCCCGGTGTTTTTCGATTGCGGAAAAAGACGTCCATAATGCTTCCACTTCCATGCAAGTTTGTAAATTTTGTTACGGCATTAAAAAAACCAATGCGCGCGATCGGGTCGGTTTCGCGATTGCTCGCCGAGACTACACCCTTTCGGGTTTTGCGACCAGATTTCACCTCTGGGTCATATATCCCACAAATCAAATTATTTTATGGATGGCTGGAGTGAATCAACGATGATGTGTGACCCTAAGATTTTAGGGCAAGACGCATCTTTTTTTATAAAGTTACACGATATTGTCATACTGTAACCTTTTCCCCGGTAAACAACTTGTTTCTTGAGAACTTGCCCGCCTACCCCTAAACAACCCAGTGGATTCCAAGGTTCGGAATCCACTGGGCATATTGCATAACGTATCTGGTTTTATCGGGTGGCTTTTACGGCAGGGCAGTCAGAACCCAGCGTTTTTCCGCACCCTTCTCCGGCAGCACGATGAGCAAGCACGGTGAATTTGAATCGAGCTGTTGCATTTCTTCCGGGGTCATCTGCTTGATGGAATAGACGCTGTAGACAAGTTTGTCATTGTTACTCATGCCCAGCTCGATTGGATCCTTGGAATTGAGCGTGCGGATGACCGCCTCTAGCTGGCGGCTCCAGGGCAATGCAACCCACCGGCAGACTTCCGTCCCCTGCAGCCATTCGGCTCCGGTGGGATTCCAGCTTCCTTGCGCGTTGAGTGAGCCCTTTCCAAGGGTGAAATTCCACCCACCCGGCAGTCCAACCGAGGTCGGATAGGGCAGGTTGCTGACCGCTTCGACAGGGGTATTCGCTGCCACCGAGCGCTGGTAGGCATTGTAGATCAGGAAACCCGCAATGACAGCCATGACCAGGCCCAAAAAGGCCAGAGAAAAGTTGATGTACCGCTGGTAGGGTTTGAGGGCATTCTCGACCGCGTCCAGCCGTTCCTCCAGTTGATCCGGTTTTCGCGCCTCGACTTCGACAAAGACATCTTCCCCTTCCAGGGCAACAGTCCGTACTTCGGACAGGCTTTCATTTTCTTCTAGAGCCGGACGGGGCTGGAAGACCTGCTTCTTGAGTTCTTCGATATCGACCGGTTTCTCGGGTTCAGACTCTGGTTGAGACTCGGGGGCCACCGGGACAGGAGTCGCGTCCTGATTGGCCATTTCCTCTTCGGCGAGCAGATCGATCAGATCGTCGATCTCATCCTGGTATTCATCCTGGTCTTCTTCTGGAGCAGCCACTTCCGGCTCGCCAGTCTGCACCGCGCTCAAAGCAGGCAGATTGATTTCATCCGGCAGCGGGACCGGCGCTTCCTCCACTTTTTTCTTGCGTGAAGAACGACCCAGTTTCTTCCACCATTTCGGCTGTTCCTGCTCCTGGGATGCCTCCTCCAGGAGGGACTTGCGAACATCCTCAAGAAGATCATCTGGGTTTTCTTCCTCGGGTTTCTCAGAGGAATGGCTGGGAATACCGGTTGGGGGAATCTCACCCATCGGGATCTCTGCCTGTTCGTCGCCCACTGTCGAGGCTTCCTGCGCGGAGGCTTCAGGGTTTTCGGCAGCCAGCATCTCTGCCCTCAGCTTCGCCTCCTCATCCTCGACTTGGTCCGCGTTGGGAACGGATGTATCCTGCGTGGCCTCTTCTTTGGCATCCTCAGGGACCTGGGCACGCGCATCGCTTGACTCAGGTTCCAGGTTCTCAAATATAGATTTAAATTCTTTTTTCTTCGTCATGATCCATTCTCACTCACTAAGGAAGACTGGTGGGCAGCGCAGGCTGTTCGAACATAAAGGTCACCTGTACCTCACCTTCGGCCGGCAGGGTAAGCGTTTCACTGCGATACAAACCCGGTAAGCTGACATCAATGCCGATCCCCGGCGGATAGCCTGTCATATCAAAGACCGCGATACCATCCTGCGTGCGCTGCTTGATCTGCTCATTCGCCGAGGTGGTCACAAGCACGGTCATTGCATCGATTCCTTCGCCCGCATCCGGCTGCTTGTTGCCGTTGCGATCCATATAGACCTGGACCTTGATCTTTGCAGTGGAGATTTGTACGGTCGGCGAGGGTACGGGGGTCCGCGTCGGAGCGATGGTGGAAACCGGTACTGTTACGTCGGCATCTGTCGTGTTGTAACGATAGGAATCAAAGGCGAACAGGGTCTCCATAAAGCCATCCACATAATCAACCCCGCCCTTGCACTTTAATTTCTTGCTGACATTTTCCCAGGTTACAGGCAGTTTATCCTTCTTCGTCGCGAAGACAGCCTGCTGAAAACAGCTCTGACCGCTGTGATAGGCAAGCAGGGTATATCGCCAGTAATCCTCATAGGAGGTCAGCGGTGACGTTCCACCAGCAGTCACGGTGGCAACGACAGCAGTGGA
>JBLNAU010000404.1:0-6829 GCA_050259515.1 Syntrophothermus sp. | reverse complement strand
ACCACAGCCTTGGATCGTGCTGCTGCGAACGGCTATAACCGGGACCTTGTAACGAGCGATGTGGAAATTTATAACCCACCGATCAGCGGCATCTATTCGAACTGCGCAGATATCCATTTTAACTGTAACGATTATATTCAGGTGATCATCACATCCAACCGGCCAACCTGGTTTATGCGCTTGATCGGCATCAATGAGTTCACGAATGTCGTCCAGGCGGTGGCCTCGAAAATTTCCCAGGTGGATAATTTCAACTTTGGTGGGAATGCCGTGGTTGCCCTGGCCCCGGATGGCTGCGCATTGATGTCACAGGGCAATACCAGTCTTACCGTGATCGGCGGCGGGATGTATTCCAACTCGGATGATGCAACCTGCTCGTTCAAGAAAGATTCTTGTGCAGGTGTAACCAATATCTATGCTAATACCAGTGGTACCCAGGGGACTATCACCATGGTAGGCGGTGCGTCCATTAATACCGGCTGTCCACCTAATTCCGGCCTTGCTCCCGCAGGAACAAAACAACTCCCGTTTCCACCGCCCTATGAAGAGATTGCACCTCCGGCAGTATGTTCCCAGCCGACTGTCAATATTACCGGTAATCCTAGCTCGGCGACTTTGGCACCGGGTCATTACACCGCAATGCCGCCAAAAAATAATATGAAGGATATCACCTTGCAACCCGGCGTATATTGTATCGATACAGAAATTCGAATTGGCTCACAGGATACATTTGTGATCAATAGCCTGATTACGAATGGAACGATGCCTACCACTCCCGGCGTGTTCCTCTATATCAAGCCTGGCGGCTCCTTCACCTTCAACGCGGGATCCAAAGTCCAAATGTGGGGCATTAATGATGCAAGTGTGGCTGCAGATCCAAACCTGCTTCCGTACAAGGGCTTTGTAATCTATGCCGCCCCGAATTATTCCAATGGCACGCCAGCTACCTGTACCATCAATGGTGGGTCATTAACCATGTTAAAAGGAACGATTTATGCTCCTTACTGCAATATAACGGTCAACGGTGGCAGCGGAGCAACCGGTTTTCAGTCCCAGTTGATAGGCTACAATGTAAAGTTCTCAGGCGGATCTGAGATTATCCTGGACTATAGTACAGGCAGCCACCCTACATGGACCATCCCTCTGCAGGTGGGCCTGACCAAGTAGTCAAATTTCCTGACCACACCAGGCATTCATCAAGGCAGGCACAGAATTCTGTGCCTGCCATTGTTATTTACTGATTTTTGACATATTAATGTCCACATAAAATGTCCTTTTGTAGGCTAAATCTTGGTAAATCAAGCGGACATTATTTCGTCAAACATCAATAGTTTGTTTACAAGTATAAACAATTAGATTCCCCCAAAGGTCATATTTCCATCTATTTATGTAACGTAGACTAATCTCGACCCGTCTTGTGACCGAACAGTGGATATTTTGATCCACGAAATTATCTTTTATTCTTAGTATTGAATTTGGGATGCGAAGACCCGGCGGCGAAATCTGGTCGCATAACCCGTAAGGTGGGTGTAGTCTCCGGCGAGCAATAGCGAAACCGACCCAGCAGTCTGAGTCGGTTTTTCATTTTCATCGTAAAGTCATTTTCGGGAATTCATTTACATGCTTACATACCTGTCATCAAAGCACAATCCGTCCTCCAAAGAGCGAGCCCAGGCAATCGTGGAGTTCGCCATCGTCCTGCCCATCCTTCTGATGATCCTTGTGGGTCTCCTGGAAGTGGGGCGGATGATCTTCCAATATGCCGCCATTACCAATGCCAGCCGGGAAGCCGCCCGCTATGCCTCCGCCGTGGGGCTTGCCGACGGAACCTCCTACAATAAATACCAATATTGTGCGGGGATCAAAGATGTGGCCAAGCGCGCGGCCTTCACCTCGAATTTGTCCGACTCGGATATTGCCATTACTTATGACCACGGGGCAGGTGGGTCAACGTTTGATACCTGTGACGGATCGGTCGATACAGGCGTGAGCATCAATACCGGGACGAACTTTGACCGTGCTACCGTCACCATTACCACCGTATATAGGCCGATGGTCAATCTCGTCCCGATCCCTCAACGGACGATCACCTCCACCAGCTCGAGAACAATTCTTGGCATCCTGCAGCTCGATACGACTGTCTCGAGCGGTGGAGGCGCACCCGGCGGAGGGCCTGGGGGGAGTGGCACAAGCACGCCAACTTCAACCGCCACCAGCACCACCACACCCACCGAAACGGCCACGCCGAGAAACCCGTCCAAGACGCCCAAGTTCGTCGCCACGTTTACCCCGGTCAATACCGATACGCCTGCGCCGCCAACCAATACGCCGACCGCCACGGCCACAGCAACCTTTACCAGCACACCCACTTCCACCGGGACAGCCACAGATACTCCCACCCCGTTGACCTGCGCCAGCATCACTGCGGGAAGCATCTTCGTCAGCAACAAGACCATGACCACCACGGTCTCAAATCCGATGAGTGATCCACTCACCATCTCGGGTATTGTAGTGAAATGGAACAGTGCCAGTGGAGCATCGGGCGGTAAGACATTGACCTTGAATAAAGCCGATTATGGAGCCACGAATCTGTGGTCCGGCACGAACAGTACCGGTACGCAAGCCATTCCCATTTCTCCGGCGGTGACGGTCGCTGCAGGAAAGTTTTCCTCTACATTTGCCTTTACCTTTGACAAAAATTATGATTTTCCAACTGGGCAGACATCCATTCAATTCAGTTTATCCTCACCCAGTTGCGGAACCTTTTCGATCACCACGAGCAAATAGATCGGGGACGGGCAGGTTAACCCATTAAACGCAGGCGAAACCGTGCTCAGAAAGGAGTGAAAAACTTTAAACGCTTTTATGGTCTGGAATTATGCTTCAAAGGAGAGAACGTCATGAATTCAAAACATTTTATGGAACGTGGACAGGCATTAATTATTATTGCATTCGCTGCCATTGCTCTGTTTGGCATCGCCGGACTGGCAATTGACGGCAGCACCAAATATTCGGACCGGCGTCATGCGCAGAATGCAGCCGATTCGGCGGCCATTGCAGCCGCGCTGGAGAAAACGAATGGGTTGACTGCAGGCAAAGCAGATTCCACTTGTTCTACAGATCCTGCCGCCAGCCCGGCAAATACGGCATTTTGCTGGGATATCATAAATGCCGCCTGGAGCCTGGCAAATGAAAATGGCTATGATGGCCTGCTGAGCAATGATGTGGAAGTGTACTCCCCGCCCATCAGTGGGCCTTATGCCACTTCGCCTGCCAAGGCCATGTATGTGCAGGTCATTATCAAATCGAACGTGAACACCACATTTATGCGGGTGCTGGGCATCAACCAGACTCAAAACATTGTCCAGGCCGTTGCGCTGGCAGGAAAGGGTGGCAGCCTGGCAAGCGGCGCGTCTGTGGTCTCCATGAATCCCAATCCCAATTGTAGCTCGGGCGGCGGAAGCGGCGGGGGAAGTTTTGACGTCGGTGGGAATGGTGAGATCCATCTGTCCGGTGGCGGGATGTTCGTTAACTCGAGCGCGTCTTGCGGTTACTCGCAGACCAGCTGCACCGTCACGCTGACTATGAGCGGCGGCGTGGGCATTTCCTCGGCCGGAAGTGCGATCAATCAGGCGTGCGGCACGCCGGTCCCTCAGGATACGACCCAGCCGCAAATTGTCATCCCGGATGAGATTGTATATCCAAAGAAACCCGTCGAGTGCAGTATGACTGCACCCACACCCAATCCGCTTGGCGGAGATGACTGGGAAATCCACCCGGGGTATTACACCGATTTTCCCCAGGCCGGGCTGATCGGCCAGAACAAGAACATTCACCTGGAGTCCGGTGTGTATTGCGTGGATAGCGATGTACACTGGAGCGGCGCCACATTTGACCTTCTCGATGGAAGCAGCGGTGTAACCATTTACATCACAAACGGTCATGACTTCAGCCTGAGCATCAACAGTCCCATTACGCTGAATGCATCCAATTCAGGTGACTATCAGGGATATCTCATCGTTCTGGAAGGCAGCCCGTCGGTCCATCCGAATTGTACGATCAACGGCGGTAGCTATCTGGATGTGAACGGGACGATCTTTGCTCCCTATTGCAATATTACGGTGAACGGAGATAATTCGACCAATTCCGAATTTAACGCCCAGATCATTGGATGGGATGTGAAGCTGAACGGGAATAACGTAATAAACATTAACTATGATCCTGACGATAATGCCAAGGTGAAGCGCAGGGTCGGCTTGATGAAATAAAGTGACATGGATGTCAGAACGGCTCGACAAAAGTCTGGCATCCATGATATGTTTTAGAACACTCAACTTAAATTTGGGAGAGATACATGACAAAAGCAATGCCAACCGTAGGAGTTCCGGGCATCTCAGATCCTGAATTACTGCGCCCCAGGGTTCTGAGAAATTTATTGGAACTGGTGGACGAGACCCCGCCGCTCGGAGAACGATATGAGGAGTTATTAAAGGAGCTGATCTTCGAAGCCTACCAGTTATCCAATGGCGACCTGGGCGAGAATGAGCGACCCTTCCTGGACGACATCTTCCGCTACGTGGCAGCCAACGGCCCGATGGAGGATTTTTTCGATGACCCGGCGGTCAGCGAAATCATGGTCAACGGACCCAATCAGATCTTCATCGAAAAGAATGGGAAGCTGATCCTGACGGATAGCAAATACGAGAGTGAGCTCCAGCTGCGCATGGCGATTAATCACATCATCAATCCCTTTGGCCGGTATGTGAATTACAAACATCCGATGGTGGATGCGCACCTCAAGGACGGCTCCCGCGTCAATGCCATTATTCCCCCTGTAGCCCAGCAGGGCTCCTGTATTTCCATCCGCCGCTTCCTGAAGGATAAGTTATCCCTCCAGGACCTGATTGAAAAGGGCTCCATCACGCAAGCCATGGCGGATTTTGTGCAGGTCTGTGTGAAGGCCAGGTTGAATGTTGTCGTTGCAGGAAACACCAGCTCGGGAAAAACAACCTTCCTCAATATCCTGGCCCGCGCCATTCCTGATGATGAACGGATTGTGACCATCGAGGATTCGGTCGAGCTGCAGATGATGCAGACCCATAAGGTCTCGCTCGAAGCCCGTCCGCCCGACTATAAGGGGGAGGGACAGGTGAGCATCCGCGACCTGGTCAAGAACTCCCTTCGTATGCGCCCCGACCGCATTGTCGTCGGAGAAATCCGCGGCGGTGAAACCCTGGACATGCTGCAGGCGATGAACACCGGTCATGATGGATCCATGACCACGGTCCATGCGAATTCACCGCGTGACACACTTTCCCGTCTTGAGACCATGACCCTGATGGCCGGTTTTGAGCTTCCCGTGGTCGCCATTCGCAAGCAGATCGCGGCGGCTGTCGACCTCATTATTTACCTGACCCGTTTCCCGGATGGAACCCGTAAGGTCACGCAAATCTCCGAAGTCAACGGCATGGAGTCGGATGTCATCACCCTGACCGACCTGTTCGTCTTCCAGCAGACGGGCACCGACAAGGAAGGCAGACCGCTGGGGAACTTCCGGTCCACCGGCCTGCGCCCAATGTTCACTCCCAAGCTGGAGGCGGCGGGCTACAAACTGGACCGCTCGATGTTCATGAACCGATAAAAACCAAAATCCCGGTGATCAGACACCGGGATTTTATTTGAGTGATTTTTTATTGGATGGGTTACGCTTCCAGGACCCTGTCACTGACCTCGTCCAATCTAGCCACTTCTTCATCGGTCAGCCTCCAGCCGAGGGCGCCGGCATTTTCAAGCGCCTGCCCGGCATTCTTTGCACCCGGGATGGGAAGTGCTCCCTTGCAGATCACCCAGTTGAGCGCCACCTGCGAGTTGGATTTTCCTCCGTGGTCCTGCCCGATCTGGGTCATCAATTTCGTTAACGGGTGCAGCTTCGGAAGAAGCCTGGAATACTGGCGCGCACGGGAGCCCGGTGGGGGGTTGTCCGGGGAATATTTGCCAGCCAGCATTCCCTTTTCAATAGGGCTGTAAGCGATCAACCGGATCCCCAGCTCATTGCATCTGGATAGGGTCCCGTCCTTCTCCACAGACCGGTGGAGCAGGCTGTAATGGACCTGGTTGGAGGCCAGCGGAATCTTATGCCGCGCCAGGGAGGAGTAGGCCGCCAGCATGCGGCTCTGGCTAAAGTTCGAGACTCCGACCGTTCTCGTCATGCCGCTCCTGACACATTCTGCTAGCCCTTCCATCACCCGGTCTGTGCCCATGACCGGGTTGGGCCAGTGGATCTGATACAGGTCAACGCTTTCCGCCTTGAGGCGTGCCAGGCTGCCTTTGAGCGCTTTGGGGATTGCTCCCTTCACAAAACGCCAGGGCCAGGGAAAGAACTTTGTCGCGATCAGGACCGGCTGGTCCGTCTCCTTTAAAAAACCTCCCAGGAGACGTTCTGAAAGACCGTTCCCGTAGATCTCAGCAGTATCAATGAACCGGATCCCCTCGGCAATTGCCACCTGGAATGCCTCGTGGACCTGCTCTTCACTATAGCCGTGGCCGTATTGCCAGACGACGCGGTCACCCCACTGCCATGCCCCCAGTCCCATTTCGATTGCATGCAAGAACCTGGTTTCACTGCTGACATCCATTTGGCTACCCTCGCAGGAGAATGCCTGATTGTACCCCGCACATCTCATTTAAAAAAGAAGAAATGTGCGGGGTTGTACCCCGCACATTACATAAAGCGGGAGAGAAGAGACGTGCGGGGTTGTACCCCGCACGTCTCAAATAAAAAAGAATGAAACGTGTGGGGCTTTGTCTTAAAAAATGGTTAACTGAGCAC
>JBLNAU010000403.1:0-5632 GCA_050259515.1 Syntrophothermus sp. | reverse complement strand
GCATTCCGGTATACGATCATGAGGAAGATCAAACCGGTGATCACATGGAAGGCATGCATGCCTGTCATCATGAAGAAGACCGCGCCATAGGGTCCACTGCTTGGCGTTAAACCCTCCCGGATGGCAGTCGGCCACTCGACAAGGACCACACCCAGCAGGAACACGACGCCCAGGATGAAGGTGATCAGAACGTTCCTGACATAACCTTTGCGGTCGCCATTGTTCATCAAGGTTTCGCCGCGGTTCATGAAGAAGGAGGAAACCAGCAGGATCATTGTGATGAACAGACCCAGGGCTTGATTGAGCGGCGGTCGTGTCAACCCGAGCAGGTTCATACGGGTTACCATCAACCCCGCGAAAACGAAGGAATCAGACACGAGGAAGAGCCACAATCCCAGGCGGTTCGTGCCGGTTTTGTACTCATAGGAGCCTTCGTCCTCAATGCGCGATTCGAGATTCAGCTTGTAGATATGCATGTAATAGTATGCAACCAGCACAGCCTTGATCAACAGCACCAATACGAGGATCGGAACCGCGTCGAAGGCGATTGCAACAAAATATTCAATCAAGCTCAATGCGCCCAGGTATACAAAAATCAGCACTCCCTGGTTCAACATGGTCTTTTTATCTTGTACGTGTATCATTTTTTATCCTGCCCCTATCGATTAATGGGTCTTCGTTTCTGGTTGAGTTTCTTCATGATGGGTGTAATCGGGTTCGGAGATGAACTCGACATACTTCGAGCCAGGCAGACCATAATCGTACGGGTGACCCACCACTTTGAATGGAACGACATAATTATGAGTTGGCATGGGGGAAGGAACCTGCCATTCCGGCGAACGTGAATTCCACAGGTTGCCCTCGGCCTTTTCACCATGCTTCATGCTGTAGAACATGTTAACCACGAAGATCAGGACCGAGATGAAAATCAGGAAGCCTGCAATCGTCAGAACCAGATGGGTGGTGTCAAACCCGAGAGCCGGATCATAGTCGACAATGCGGCGGCGCATCCCAAGCAGACCGATGCGCATCATGCCAAAGGTCAGGATTAGGAAGGAGGGGGTCATCAACCAGAAATGGACTTTGCCCCAAAATTCGTTCATGCGCCGGCCGGTCGCTTTGGGGAACCAGTAATACAGGGCCGCGAAAAACGGGAAAACAAAGCCACCAAAGATCGTGTCATGGAAGTGACCCACGATAAAGTAGGTGTCGGTCAGGTGGAGGTCGGTCGAAACGGTCGCATTCGGGGGCCCAGAAAGACCGCCCATCAGGAAAACGACGATCGCACCCAGCACGAACAGCATCGGGGTCGGGGTGGAAATCTTGCCACCCCACATGGTAGCTACCCAGGAGAAGAACTTTACGCCGGTTGGAACAGCCACCAGCAGGGTGCTGTACATGAATGGAACCCGCAGGTACTCATTCATGCCGGAGGCAAACATGTGGTGCGCCCAGACCAGGAAGCCAACCAGAGCAATACCCAGGGAGGACATGGCGACCCACCGGTATCCAAACAACGGCTTACGGACGAAGACCGGCAGCAGCTCCGAAATAATCCCCAGGCCGGGCAACACGAAGACATATACCGCTGGATGAGAATAGAACCAAAATAGGTGCTGGAACAGGACCGGGTTGCCGCCTTTGGCCGGGTCAAAAAAGCCCATACCGAACAGCCGCTGAAAACTCACCAGCTGGAAGGAAAGACCGATCAGCTGCGTGGCAGTCAGGGCGATAATGGAAGTGGCAACTGCGGACCATACGAAAATAGGCATGCGCATGGCAGACATTCCCTTCGCCCGCATGCGAACCACGGTAGTGATGATATTCAACGAGCCCAGAATGGAGGACCAACCCGCTGTAAATACGCCCCAGAAGAACATCTGCACGCCGACAGGCGCCCGGGCGGAAAGAGGCGGGTAACCGGTCCAGCCGGTATCGAAACCGCCGAGTATGAGGCTCATGAGCAAAAGCACGGCGGCAGGCACAGCCACCCAGAATGCGAAAGCATTCATGCGCGGGAAGGCCATATCCTGCGCACCAAGCAGCAACGGCACAACATAGTTCATGATGCCAGAAATCCCCAGCAGGATGGACACGATCATGATCATGCCGTGCAGGGACATGAGCGTGTTGTACATCTGGGGCCCGTTCTGGTTAAACAGCCTGAACGTGGTGGTCAGGAACTGCAACTGGGATTCGGCCAGCTCAGTCCGGAAGATCATGGCAAAGGTGCCGCCGACTCCCATCAAGACCAAGGCCGTAAGCGTGTACTGGATACCGATCACTTTATGATCCATCGACACGCCGAAATATTTTTCCCAGGTGGGAACGTCCTCGTGATGCTCAGGGGTCTCAATACCGCGCGCCCACTTCATCCAGTCACTCACAACCCCGACGCCAAAGAGGAACGAGATCACGCCCACCAGCCCACCGAACACCCAGGCAGGTTCGGTGAAGAAAAAATCTCCAAAGAGCTTGTCGCCCATCAGGCCGCGGATCCCGGTGATAAAAAGACCACCCAGGAGGGTTCCAACCACCTGCCACACGAGCCCGCGTGTGATGCCGCGATATCCGAACAGTCCAAAAAAGAACGCGGTGACCGCAAACAGGAGCGCGAAGGCAGCTGCAACCGAACCGTTATAACTCAGTGCTCCTGTAACCAGAAAATCGATTCCCAACCCCACAAAATATCCAATAACCCCGCCAACGAGGAGGAGCAGAAGGCCGCTCCATACAGGATGTTTATTTCTCATCTTAACTCCTCTACACTCTATTTCAACGTCTTGATATACGCGACAATATCGTTGATCTGATCATCGTTGAAACCATAATTCGGCATCAGCTGATTTTCAAAGCCAGCCACAATTTTTGCCTGTGGGGCCTTGATCGATTCATGGATGTAGGCTTCATCCGCAGTCACCGTACCATCCCCTGAGATCGGGACCTGGGAGCCAAACAAACCGAACCAGGTGGGTCCGATCCCCGCCGACCCATTGGTCGAGTGGCAGGCTGCACATCCGCTTGCCGAGACCAATGCCTGTCCACGCCCTTCGGGAGTTTGGGCCGCCTTTTCGGCCAGTTTCACCTGTTCAGCCATCCAGGTATCGAAATCCGCCTGGCTGGTAACGATCACCGGCTGCTCCATATAAGCATGCGAGGTGCCGCACAGCTCAGCACAGCGGACCTTGTAATTACCAATCAGGGTAGGTGTGATACGAAGCTCGGTAATACGACCAGGCACCAGATCCTGCTTGGGGCGGAACTCTGGGACCCAGAAGGAATGGATCACATCCCTGGACGTCATTTGCAGAAGAACCTGCTGCTTCACGGGCAGATGCAATTCCGTCGAGGTGACACCGTAGGCAGGATATTCAAAACTCCAGGACCATTGCTGCCCGGTCACCTTGACGACCATGGCATTCGGATCCACCCTGCGGATCTCAGCCAGGTTCCCCGCGCCCAGATAAGCAAAGGTCATCACCAGGAACAGCGGGATGATCGTCCAAGCGATTTCCAGATTGGTATTCCCCTCCACATGGCCAGCGTCTGTAGTATCTCCCTTCTTCCGCCGGAACACAATCAGGCTGTAAGTAAAGGGAACAAGAATGAGCGCCGACAGGAACGAGATCGTCGCCAATTCAAGATTCCACAACTTATCGATCGGCACTGACTGGGCGCTTGCCTCGACCGGCATCAACCCCGCCGCGATCAACCCCACATAAGCGAGAATCGATACTACAATGACAAGAATTCCCACAACCACAAAATGTCGCATACTCTCTCCTCAAAATATAACGGGGACCCTCCCCAGTTCACAACCGCTCTAATTTACCAAACTTTCTTCTATTTGTCACGAATTTAGGGGATGAAAATCATAACTTTCATCGGATAATCCCGCGCCAATCAGGCCTTGGCGCCTAATTCGGACAGCAGCTCGGCACTATGCTCCGCCGGGCGCACATTTTCGTAAACTTTTAGGATTTTTCCATCCGGGTCGATCAAAAAGGTCGTTCTCAATACGCCTTCATATTCCTTGCCCATGAATTTTTTTGGTCCCCACACTCCATACAGATCGCAGACCTGATGACCTTCATCGGCAAGCAAGGGGAATTGAAGCTGGAATTTTTTCTTGAACTTTGCATGGGATTGAGTGTCGTCCGGACTGACTCCCAGAATGGCTACGCCGGCCTGCTCGTAGGCGGAATAATCGTCTCGAAAATTGCAGGCTTCCTTTGTGCAACCCGGAGTGTCATCCTTGGGATAAAAATACAGCACCACATACCTGCCTCGATAATCGGACAGTTTGCGGGGGGTACCTGTGTCATCTATGAGCTCAAAATCAGGCGCGGGAATGTCTGCAGAAATTGCCATTTTCTCTCTCCTCGGATAGCACTATTATACGCAAAATTATCCAATCACTTATTAATATTGTGATTGAAAATGATTAAACCGGCTTAATTGCGGATGAAATTGTTGGTCTAGGAGATGCGATTATGTTCAGGGGGATCCGCAATAGCTTCCCCGGGGCGGATTATTCTTTGAGCGTACGGATAAAGGAAACCACCGCCCAAATCTGTTCATCGGTCAGGACCCCTTTCCAGGCTACCATGGCCGTACCTTGCTTGCCTTCATGGATGCGCCAAAAGAGATAATCGTCACCAGCGCTCTCCTGCAGGACAGCCAGGTTCTTGGGCCTGGGGTCCAGCGACCCACCCGCCGGTCCGTCTCCATGACCCTGAGGGCCATGGCACATCTGGCAATTGGTTTCAAATATTTTCGCCCCTTCCCCGGCCGCATCGGCCCCCAGGGGATTCGTCTTCCCTGCATACTCCGCCGGGACAGGGGCAAGCGTGCCTGTTTCACTTTGCTCTGAAGAAGCCGGCCTGGAACCGCAGGCAGTCAGAAGTAACCCCACCAGCACCATCCAAATGATCCTTTTCATTTCCAATCCTTTGTCCGCTCCCAGATGTTCATAAACAACCGCCACTGGGCAGTGGCGGTCATGAAATCTTATTGCCAGTTCATTTTACAGGATTTTCGCCTTTTTCAAGACTGTCTCCATGATATCGATTGTGGCTGGCTTGATGATCATCGCGGTTGCACCCAGTTTCATCACTTTTTGCCGGGTCTCGGGCTGGTCATCGGAGGTCACGATAAACACAGGGATGGGGATCAGCTTCGGCTCACGGCGTAAATACGCCAGGATCTCGGTGCCGTCCACGCCTGGCATGTTGATGTCGAGAAATACAAAATGAGGAATAAATCCGTTGGCCAGGATGGTCATGGCTGCGCCCGAACCATACGCCACACGTGCCTGCAGACCTAAAACAGCCAGCATTTGTTTCAGAGCATCGGCAGTGGAACGATTGTCGTCGATGACGAGCGCTTCGGCCATTTAATCCTCCAAGATCAATGTGCCCATGACAGACACGTCATACCCCGTCAGTTGAGATACGGCATCCTGAAAACCGCGATCGCTCAAAAGTCCAAAAAGAGGCGCAAGCAATCCCGTCTCTGCAAATCTCCTCGGGACGACAAGATCATAACGTTCCTGGAACAGCGGGATGAAATCCAGATCCAATGCCTGCGCTGCGGCGGCGATCCCCAACCCGCAATCCGCCCGGCCAGAGAC